>DATEZK010000306.1:0-4378 GCA_035255665.1 Candidatus Limnocylindria bacterium | reverse complement strand
GGGCGGGATCGCCGCGCTCGTGCTCGGGACGATCATCATCTTCCCGCCCCTGCGCCCCACGTTCCCCGGCGTGCGGGCGACGGTGGATCCGATCGTGACCGCGGTGATCGTCCTGACGACCGGAGCCTTCTTCTTCGCGATCGCGCGTCTTGCGGTGCGGGCTCGCGGCGTCTTCACGCCGGTCGGCGCCGCCGTGCTACTGGGCGCGACCGGCGTCGCGCGGAGCGAGATCACAGATAGCGGTATCGCGTACGTCGGCGGTGAGGAATGGACTGCCGTGAGCGAGGCTGGGCCGATCGCAGAAGGCAGTCCGGTCCGCGTGAAGCGCGTCGACGCGTTGCGACTTATCGTCGAGCCTGCGAAAGAGTTGTCTGAGAAGAGGGGAGCGTCCTGATGGACCTGGGCCTAATCATTGCGATCTTCCTGGCTGTCGCGCTGGTCATGCTCCTGCGCTCGGTCGTTCACATCGTGCCGCAGTACCAACGGCTCGTCGTGCTGACGTTCGGGCAGTACAACCAGGCGTCGGGGATCGCCGGCCCGGGTCTGGTGCTGCTCTTTCCGCCGCCGATCCAGACCTCGCAGACCGTCGACCTCCGTGAGTTCGTCGTCGAGATCCCGCAGCAGACCTGCATCACCAAGGACAACGCGCCGATCACGATCGACTTCCTGATCTATCAGCGGGTCGATCAGGCCGCGGATTCCGTGCTCAAGGTGCAGAACTTCCGCACAGCCGTCCAGGGCATCGCGACGACCACGCTCCGCGCGGTGATCGGCGACATCCCGCTCGATGATGTGCTCGCCAAGCGGGAGCAGATCAACAGCGTGCTCCGTGTCAAGCTCGACGACGTGACCCAGCGCTGGGGCGTTAAGGTCACGACCGTCGAGATCCGCGAGATCACACCACCGCGCGAGATCCAGGACGCGATGAACCGTCAGATGGCGGCCGAGCGCGGCCGGCGCGCGGCGATCCTCGACGCCGAGGGCAAGAAGCAGTCCGCGATCCTCGTGGCCGAGGGCGATAAGCAGTCGAACATCCTTCAGGCCGAGGGTGCTCGCCAGGCGGCGATCCTGCGGGCAGAGGGCTTCGCGCTCGCGCTGGACCAGATCAACAGCACCGCGAATCACGCCGACCCCCGGACGATGACCCTCCAGTACCTGGAGACCCTCAAGCAGATCGGCGCATCGGCGTCGACGA
Source organism: Candidatus Limnocylindria bacterium (assembly GCA_035255665.1). GTDB lineage: Bacteria > Chloroflexota > Limnocylindria > P2-11E > P2-11E > CF-39. Next base: position 3,183 of record DATEZK010000306.1, on the reverse strand, counting down.
AATGGATCATCCCCGCCGAGTTCGCCTCCCTCGCTGCGCCCCTCGCGGCATTCGCGAGAGGCGACAGCGAAGACGGCGAGAAGAAGGCGGCGCGCTAGCGCCTCGCGCGTATGTCGCGCCCGCGGCCCGCCGAAACCCTCTGTTCGCGCGATACCCCGTCCCTTCCGGGACGGGGTCCCCTCGCGCGCGGGGGCCCTCGGCGGGCCGCGTGCGCTCAGCGGCGGAGGACCGCTCTAAGCCGCGGCTGCCTTCATCTCTTTAGGAATGACAAGGGCGACGCGCGACGTGTCGCCGCACCTCTTGTTGCGCTTTCATCTGTGCTCTGGGCCGCTCGGACGGCCATCGGACCGGATAGGCGGCGCGGGGTCAGAGGCGAATACACGCGCGGCGGCATCCGCCAGGCGGACGCCGCCGCCGTGTGGCGTGGGGGAAGGGCAGCTCGAAGTGAGAACGCGCTCATCACGGCCATTTGTGTGCTCCCCTAAGACTGATTGGAACGTGCGTTCGCATCTTAGAACGTCTGTTCTGCCTGTCAAGAGGATGGATACTCGAGGTAGTTGAAGACCGTTTTGGGCGCTGATCTGGCGCCTCAGCGTCCCCGCTACGCCCGCGAACGCGGGGAGCTGCCGAATCACATCCTCGAGCCGGACTGGGTGGGGAAGCGCGCTCTCGCGCGCGTCGGTCACGGCGGGCCGCACTTCGTCGGGTACAGCGGCGAGGTCGAGGGCCCACGCGAGCTCTACGAGGCGATCGTGGCGGAAGCGCGCTGCACGACCGCGATCATCGACGGCGTCCTGGTCTCGGACTGGCGCGACGAGTCGGAGCTTGAGCTCGATCCAGAGGGCAACGCGTTCACAAGGAACGCGAGCGCGCGCCTGATCTTCGCCGCGTTCGATCTGCTCGAGGTCGACGGCGAGTCGCTCCTCGATATCCCGCTTCTCGAGCGCAAACGGCACCTCGAGGGCCTGCTGGTGCCCAGCGTCAACGTCCGCCTCACGCCCTTCGTGACGAGAGGCCTGCGCTCGTGGCGCGAGACGCTTGTCGCGCAGGGCTTCCGCCGCATCGTGCTCAAGAATTGGAACAGCGCGTACGCTCCGGGCCGCACCACGAACGACTGGCTCGTCGTGGAGAAGATCAGCGGCGCGAGATACTAGGAGGAGATCGTGGCCTCGAAGTCAGCCGTCATCGATCACACCCAGCGCGATCCGTGGTCGGTCGCGCTCGAGCAGTTCGGCATCGCGGCGGACAAGCTCCACCTCGACCCGAACATGCGCGCGATCCTCGCCGAGTGCCAGCGTGAGCTGACCGTTCACTTCCCGGTGCGCATGGCCGACGGCGTCGTCAAGGTGTTCACCGGCTACCGCGTGCAGCACAACACGACGCGTGGCCCCGGCAAGGGCGGCATCCGTTATCACCCGTCCGTCTCGCTGGGCGAGGTCAAGGCCCTTGCGATGTGGATGACGTGGAAGTGCGCGGTCGTTGGCATCCCGTACGGTGGCGCCAAGGGCGGCGTGATCTGCGATCCGAAGACGATGAGTGCACAACAGCTCGAGACGCTGACCCGCCGCTATACGACGGAGATCGAGCTTCTCATCGGTCCGGATCGCGACATCCCCGCGCCGGACGTCAACACCAACGCGCAGACCATGGCCTGGATCATGGACACGTACTCGATGCACAAGGGCTACACCGCCCTCGCGGTCGTGACCGGCAAGCCGCTGTCGATCGGCGGCAGCGAAGGCCGCAACGAGGCGACCGCCCGCGGCGCGGTGTACACGATCATCGAGGCCGCCAAGCATCTGGGCATGGACCTGGAAGACGCGAAGGTCGTGGTCCAGGGCTTCGGCAACGCGGGCTCGTTCTCCGCGAAGCTCATGGCCGAGATCGGCGCGCGCGTCGTCGCCGTGTCGGACACCAGCGGCGGCGTTTACAACCCCAAGGGCATCGACCCGCAGAAAGTCGACGCGTGGAAGCGCGAGACGGGCTCGGTGGTCGGGCTTCCCGGCGCGGACAAGGTCACGAACGCCGAGCTGCTCGAGCTGGACTGCGACATCCTCATCCCCGCGGCGATCGAGAACCAGATCGGCGAGCACAACGCTCCGCGCATCAACGCGAAGATCGTCGCGGAAGCGGCGAACGGCCCCACCAGTCCGGAAGCAGACCGCATCCTCTTCAACAAGGGCGTCTTCCTCATCCCAGACATCCTCTGCAACGCCGGCGGCGTGACCGTCTCGTACTTCGAATGGGTGCAGGACCTGCAGAACCTCTTCTGGCGCGAAGCGACGATCAACGCCCGCCTCAAAGAGGTCATGGTGAAGTCGTTCAACGACGTCCTCGAGATGCACAAGAAGAACAAGGTCGACATGCGGACCGCGGCGTACATGGTCGCCGTGGCACGCGTGGCGGAGGCAACGCTCACCCGCGGCATCTACCCCTAGTCATTCCGCGGCGCGGCCGCGGCTAGAACGGCAGCGCTCTGGAAGTCGTCGCACTCGACCTCGAGACCACCGGGTTCGACCCGGAGGTGGACCGCGTCATCGAGATCGGCGCGGTGCGCGTGCGTCTCGAGGAGGATGGGTCAGCGACCCTGGGCGATCGCTTCAGCACGTTCGTGGATCCCGGCGTCGGAGTCGGCACGGCGATCACGCGTCTTACCGGCATACGTGACGGAGATCTCGCCGGAGCGCCGGCGCTCGAGTCGGTCATCGGCCGGATCGCGTCATTCATCGCCGGTGTGCCTGTCGTCGGCCACAACGTCGGCTTCGACCTCGCCTTCCTCGAGCGTGTCGCGCTGGGGCCGTTCGAGCGGCTCGATACCGCGGAGCTCGCCTCGATCCTGATGCCGTCGGCGCCCACGTACGCGCTGCAGGCGCTGGCCGCCGACGCCGGCATCCGCCCCGAGTCCGCGCACCGCGCGCTCGACGACGCGTTGACCTGCGCCGCGGTGCTCGCCGATCTCGGGCGGCGAGCGCGCGAGCTTCCGGTCGCGGTGCTCGAAGAGGTGCAGGCGTACGCGCCGCTGCTCGGCTCGGCCTACGCCTCGTTCTTCGCGGGAGCCCTGCGCGGCGCCGTGCGCGGCGCGTGGGACCGAGGTTCGCGCCTGGCGACGCCGCCCGTCCCGCGCGCGTCCGGGCTCGCGGGGGCGTCGGTCACGGTCGCGGCGGTGTTCTCGCCCGACGGGCC
>DATEZK010000305.1:0-3744 GCA_035255665.1 Candidatus Limnocylindria bacterium | reverse complement strand
AGGATCGTTCCGCGCACGCGCTCGCGCACGAGGTCGGCGGGGAGAGTCATGAGGGAAAGGCTAGGGGGAGACGCGCTGGCTATGTGCGAGCTGTCTCCAGAGCGCGACGCGCGAGACGCAGCGCCTCTTCGCTGTCGCCGGACGACTCGGCTGCATGCGACCAGCGATCGAAGATCACACGGAGCAGCTGCGGGGCGCGCTCCTCGGCCAGCTGACGTGCCTCCTGGAATGAGCGGCGCGCCGCGGTGCTGTTGGCGCTCATACGCAGCTCGCCGAGTAGGACGAGCAGCCGAACCTGTGCGTCGGGCTGGTCGACCTTGCGCGCGAACTTGAGCGCCTCCTGGGCCATCTCGAGCCCCTGCTTCGGGTCGGTCTTCGCGGTCACTTCGGCTTCGGAGGCTCTGATCGACGCGAGCGTTCCCTCGTGCTTCGTCTCGACGGCAAGCTCCGCGGCGCGCGTCAGGCATTCGCGAGCGCGCTCGCGGTTCCCATATTCCGCGTAGAGCAGGGCGGCGTTGTCGAGCGTGCAGGCGACCTTGTCGAACAGCTCAAGCTCTTCGAAGATCTGCAGGCTCTTCTGGTTGTAGACGATCGCGGCCTCGAGATCGCCTTGGTCCTGATGCGTCTTTGCCATGCCCGCGTACAAGGCGCCGAGTGATGGTCGATCGCGGAACTTTTCGGCCAGCGCGATCGCACGCTCGTATGCCGCAAGTGCCTGCTTGGGCTGCCGCACGTTGGTGAGCGCCACTGCGAGATCGACGAGCCGGCGGAAATGGAATGCCGGGTCGTTTAGGACGCCGTTATCACACGCAGCCACGATGTCACGGAGTAAGCGCACGGCCTCCTCGTACGCGTACGTGCGTGAATACGCGGCCGCAAGGACGGCATTGACGCGCATCTTCTCTTCGTCGTCTTCGAGAAGCTCTGCCATCCGTTGCGCGCGCTCGATCAGCGGGAATGCTTGCTTTGGGTGACCGGTGACGTTGTACGCCACTGCCAGGTAACGAAGTCGCACGAGCTGGTCCGACGCTCCGAGGCCTTCTTCCAGCGCTTCGAGAATGGGGATCGCATCGGCGGCGCGCTGCTGCTCGATGAACCGGCGCGCTTCGAGGAGCTCGTACTGCGGTGTTGCCGGGGCGGCGACGCCGCCTAGTAGGTCCGCGGGCTTGACGCCCAGGACGCCGGCGATGTGCTCGAGCGCCTTCATCGATGCGCGCGTGCGACCCGACTCGAGCATCGAGATGTACGCCTTTGTGTAGTTGGGCTCCGCGACCTGCGCCTGTGTCAGTCCTTTTGCCGTCCGCAGGGAGCGGATGCGCGCGCCGACGTCGGCGACCATAGGGGATCTGACCGGGGGCATCGCGGGGCACTTTACGGCTCAACAAGTGCCGGGTCAAACGAGGCTTTACCGGGCAATTTGGGACCGAGACCGGGGCGTTGCCGGTCGGGGTCCGCGCGGGCCCAGGTGCCCGCTCTGTCTCGGTCGGCCGAAAAACCTGTCGGCTACGGCCGCTGATCACGCAAGTGCCTAGCAGTAGCCGCCATTGGACGTCGGGTCGCAGGCGTCGGCCGTGCCAGCTGCGATGTTGGTCGAGAACGCGAGACCAAGTGCTACGACGATCGCGAGGATGAAACGACGGAACGACATTGAGTGGGTCCTCCCGACCCCACCGGCGAATTTGTCGCTGGGCCCGTCGCTGGCGACTATCGCCGCGATGCGCTAGGAAGTAAAGGAGGATTTGCCCGGAATCGAGTCGCCCGTGCCTCGAGCGACTTAGTCGGCGGGAGAGGCGACAGCGGCGGGCTCAGAACGCGGGCCGCCGTCCGCTACGGCGTTGAGCGCGACCGCCACCACCACCAGCGCCGCGCCGGCGACCATCCGCCAGGTGATGTTCTCGCCCAGCGCGAGCGCGCCGATGAGCAGCGCCTGCGCGGGGATGACGACCTGGGCAAGCGTCATCGTCGTCGGCCGCAGCCGCCGCGTCAGCCACATCTGCAGCACGAGCCCGACGCACGAGCCGAACACGACGAGGTAGACGAAGGCCAGCCCGGCGCCGACGCTCCAGCTCGCGGCGTCGCCCGCCTGCGCCGCGGCGAATGGCAGGAGGAACAGCGATCCAGCGCAGGTGCCGATCGCCACGAGCGGCAGCGGCGAGCCGTGGCGCAGCTCCCGCGCCTGGAGGATCGTGCCGACCGCCCACGTGACCGGCATCAGCGCGAGCAGCACGCTGGCCGTGAGCGCTTCCGGCCGACCGCTCGTGTCGGGTGCGCCGACGAGGACGCCGATGCCCGCCATCCCTAGCAGCAGACCGACCACCTTCGTCGTTGAGAGCCGGTCGCCATGTACGAGGAAGTGCGCCAGGAGCGCGGTCCAGATCGGGCTCGACGCGCCGAAGACCGAGACGAGCCCGCTCGGCACGTACTGCTCGGACCAGAAGATGATCGCCCAGCTCGATCCGGTATTGAAGATGCCGACGACCATCGCGGAGAGGATCACGCGTCGATCGCGCGGGAACGGAAGTCGCATCGCGAGCGAGAGGCCGACGAGGATCACCGACACGGCCACCGCGCGCTCGAATGCGAAGACGAACGGCGGGACCGCATCGACCCCGACCTTGATCGCGGCCCAGGTCGAGCCCCAGAGCGCGATGAGCAAGACGTAGCCGAGACTGACGGCGAGTGGGGGCATGGCTTCGATGATGGGCCATATGCTCGAACCGTGATCCGAGCCGTCGCGCTCGCACTCGTGTGCGCGCTCGTGCTGTCGGCGTGCGGTGAGGATCGCCTCTTCGGCACGGAGCTCGAGAAGAAGCCAGCGCCCGACTTCACGCTCACCGACGGCGTGACCGGCAGGAGCGTGACGCTGTCGTCCCTGCGGAAGAGCACGGTCGCGCTCGCGTTCCTGTTCACAAGGTGCCCGGACGTATGCCCGCTCACGGCGGGCCAGTTCCGAGCCGCGCAGCGCGCGCTGGGCGATGAGGCAGCGAAGGTCGAGTTCGTCGCCGTCTCGGTCGACCCCGAGGGCGACACGCCACAAGCGGTCCGCGAATTCTCGGAGCTGCACGATCTCAAAGACCGCTGGCACTACCTCATCGGACCGCGCGCGCAGCTCGAGGCGGTATGGGCGCTCTACGGGATCGGCTCGTTCCCGTCATCGGGCGCGCGCGCCGTGGAACACAACGACGCCATCTATCTAATCGACGCGCGTGGTCGCGAGCGGGCGATTCTTCACTCGAGCGATCCGCCGAACTGGCTGCTCGACGATCTGCGCGCGCTGATCAGGGAGGGATCGGACTAGCGGTCCCGCGACTTCGTGTCAGCCGATTATGTAGATGATCGTGAAGAGCCCGATCCAGACCACGTCCACGAAGTGCCAGTAGATCGATGCGGCCTCGACGGCGAGGTGCCGCCGCGCGGTGAAGTGCCCCTTCGTCGCGCGGAACAGGACGAGCGCGTTCATGAGGATGCCACCGGTCACATGCGCACCGTGGAATCCGGTGAGCGTGAAGAAGACAGCAGCGAAGATCCCGTTATCTGGTAGGAAGCCGAGCTTGGTGTACTCGTAGATCTGGCCGCTGATGAACCAGACGCCGAGCAGGACCGTGGGGATCAGCCAGTTCCGAAGACCCTTCTGATCTCCCTTCTTGATGGCGTTGACCGCGAACTGCATGGTGACGCTCGATGCGAGCAGGAAGGCCGTGTTGATCGCTACGAGTGGCACCGGCGCACCGAAGATCGGCGTGA
>DATEZK010000304.1:0-4546 GCA_035255665.1 Candidatus Limnocylindria bacterium | reverse complement strand
AGTCGGGCTCGCAGAGCGTGCTCGACGCGATGGACAAGGGAACCAAGGTCGAGCAGGCGGTGGAGGCCGCGCGGCGCCTGCACGAGGCCGGCATCCGCGTCGGGTTCTTCCTTCAGTTCGGGTATCCCGGCGAGACCCGCGACGACATCGCGGCCACTTTCCGGCTCGTGCGAGCGGCGCAGCCGGACGACATCGGCATGTCCGTGTCGTACCCGCTGCCCGGGACGAAGTTCTATCGCGCGGTCGTCGACCAGCTGGGCACCAAGCGCAACTGGGTCGACTCGAGCGACCTCGACATGATGTACCGGGGTCCGTTCAGCACGGCCTTCTACCGCAAGCTTCACCAGGTGCTGCACGCCGATTTCCGTATGCGCCGATCATGGGCGGCGTTCCGCGCCGCGCCGACGCGGCTGGGGCAGCTGGCGCGCGCCGCGCTCCACGCGGCGAAGCTTCCGCCGCTACGGCTTCAGCTCGAGCTGCTGGCGCGCCGACCGCACCGTGGACTCGCGACGTTGCCGCGCTTCATGAGCGCGGAGGCAGCGTCGCGTCCGTCACCCCAAGCCGACGGAGATCGCTGAACGCTTTGAACGCGGGCTTCGGCGTGAGGTCGTAGCGGAGCCAGCCCCACTGCGCCTCGGGATCGGTCGGGTTCGCGCGGTCCTCCTTGAAGTTGTACCAAAAGATCTTCTGCGGTCCGACGATGTCGCGGTAGATCGTTCCGACCCAGTCGGCCTGCTGCTCCTCGCTGATCGTGGTGTGCCCCCACAGCGAGCGCCCGCTGCTCCATCCGGTCTCGGTGAGCCAGAGCTCGCGACGATCGCCCTGCGCGGCCATGAAGCGCCGCGTCTCGTCGATCCACGACTGCAGCACGCCGACTCCGTTCTCCGTCGGGTGCGCGAACGGATGGATCGCCATGACGTCGAAGCAGCGCGCGCCCGCCCCTGAGTAGATCGCGCGGAGGAAGTTGCGCGACTCCGGAGCTTCCCATCCGAGGCTGAGGCCGTTCCCGTTGAGGCCGCCGGCGACGATGACCGCGTTCGGATCGGCGTACTTCGCGGCGAGGTAACCCGCGCACAGCAGCTCGATGAAGCGAGACGCGTTCGGCCGCGGGTTCCAGTGCACCGGCGAGTTCGGCTCGTTCATCAGCTCGTACGCGCCGATGCGGCCGCTGAAACGTTCGACGACGCGGTACACGTATGCCGCGAAGTCGCGCGTCTCGCGCGGTTCGAAGCTGTCCCAGTCGACACCGCGCGGCAGCGCCCGCCGGTCGACGCCGCTCGACCAGAGCGGAGTCCCGCCGAGAACGGCCAGCAGCTTCAGTCCGCCCGCTTTCGCCTCGTCGATCCTGCTCTCATAGCGCTCCCACCTATACGCGCCGCGCTGCGGCTCGAGCCACTGCCAGCGCACGGGCATCCGCACCCACTCGACACCGGCACCCTTCATCAGCGTGATCTGGGAGGAGATCTGTTCTGGCGGGTCCCAACCGAGATCCTCGTTCACGCCATACCGTCCGGGATCGCTCGGTGCGGGCGCGTCGCCGAGCACGACGATGCGCTGCCGCAGCGTGACATCCGCTCGCCCTGGCGCGGAGAGCGTCACGCTCGGCTCGTACACACCGGGCTTCATGAATCGAACCGCTTGGGGTCGCACGCCGGAGGCGTCGACGGCGCCGTCGCCGTCCGTGTCCCAGCGCGCGGTGAAGCCCGCCGCATCGTCGAGCCAGAGCTGCGTCGCGAACGGCGCGCGACCGACGATCGACACGAATCCGCTCGCGAGCGCGTCGTCGATGTTCGGATGCAGCACCGGCTGGCCGCGCGGCGGCTCCACGCTGGATGAGCACCCTGCGCTCACGATCAGCGCGACTCCGAGAAGGAGTGTCCCCGCACGTGATCCGATCTGGTCAGGATACGGTTCAGGATGCGGTGCCGATCACCTCGATCAGCGTGTCGAGAAGCGTCTCGATCCTCTTGTGAAGCGCTCGCATGTCTGGTGGCGCGGACCAGCGCGGCCCGGCCAGGCTGTCGCCGACGATCAGCACGGACGCCGCGCTCACCCCGCGCACCTGCGCTGCGGCGAAAACGCCCGCGCTCTCCATATCGACGGCCTTCACGCCCTCGTGCTGGTAGGACGTCGCCTCTTCGCGCGTCTCGCGGTACGGCGCATCGGTGCTCCACGTCGCGCCGATGACGTGCTCGAGACCGCGAGCGTCCAGCGCTTTCGATATGCGCGCGACGAGCTCGTCGGAGGCGGCCACGTCGCGTGCCGGCGCCAAGTAGTGATACGAGGTGCCCTCGTCGCGGATCGCGCGGTCGCAGACAACAAGGCTGCCCGGTGCGAGGTCAGGCTGGATGCCTCCCGCCAGCGACAAGATCACCAAACGCTTCGCGCCCCAGGCGATGAGCTCCTCCGCCAGATTGGTGGCGGCGGGCGCGCCGATGCCGAAGTTGCCGACGACCCCAACGCGCCGCTCACCGCGCTTCGTTATGTAGACGTCCGCCTGGAATCCGCCGATGCGTCGCGCGCGATATTTCCAGCCGAAGCGTTTCATGACGCCCCGATAGAGGCAGAGCACCACGCCCTCCGGCGCGTGGGCTTCGCGCAGACCATGCGAGCGGCGGAACTCCATCATCTGCTCGGCAGTGAGGAGCGCCGGCAGACGGTGCTTCTCGGGGTAGACCGGATAGCTCACGGCTCGTAGCGGAGCGAGATGATGAAGTAGTCCCCCCACCCGCGCCACGGCGGCACGTGCGACAGCCGGTCGTCGAGCCAGGCCAGCGCGCGGTACACGCTCGGGTGACGCTTCGCGAGATTCTTGCTCTCGGCGGTCGGCGTGATGACGGAGAGACCCTCGATCTCAAGGGTCCGGTAGTCCGCGCCGAACGCGCGCCGAACCTCCGGAGGCGAGAAGTAGTAAACGGTGAAGTAGAGGCCCTCGAGATGCGCACGCGTTCCGCGCGGCGCGAGACGACGGAGTGCGAGACGGACGCGTCCCGTGAAGATCAGGGCGAGCTCCCACAGGCACACCGGCGGCATGATGACCCACGTTACGAGACCACCGGGGCGAAGCACACGCGGGAGCGAGCGCACGACAGGCGCGAGGTCTCGGGTGCAATTGAGTCCGCCGAGGTCGGAGAACACAGCGTCGTACGGCCCGCCAGTGATCCGATCGAGCTCCGTGAACGAACACTCTTGGACCGAGATTCGCTCACGGAGTCCCTCACGATCGACCTTGTCGCGCAGCCGCTTCAGCATGCCCGGCGCGATGTCGGTCGCATGCACGTGGAAGCCACGCTGAGCGAGCTGCACCGCATCGGTCCCGGTGCCCGCGTTGAGCTCGAGTATCCGCGCACCCGGCGCGAGATGACGAGTCAAGTGCGCGTACACCTTGTTGCGCATCCGGGTTTGGTGCGGATGATCCTCGGCGAATCGGTCGTATCTCTCGGCCGTGCGCGAGAATGCCTCAGCGATCGTGATGAAGTCTGTCACGCCAGTTGCATCGTAGGTTGAGCGACCCGGGCGGCGCCTGGCTGCGGCTCGCGCCGGCGGTCGCGCTCGGCATCACGCTCGCGTGCGTTACGGCTTTCGCCTTCGTCCCGTCCGTCATCGCCCTGTACGAGTCGCGCGGCTCGCCCCCGGTGAGCGTGGACTCGGGAGCGCTCGGCCTTGTGGCGCTTGTCGCCAACGTCGTCGTCTTCGTTGTGATCGTCGCCGCGAGCCGGCGGACGCCCACGAGACGCGACGAATGAGGATCTGCGCGGTGACCTCGTTCCCGCCGACGATCGCCGGCGTCGCCGACTACGGCGCGTTCCTCGTCGAAGAGCTCGCGCGTGACGGGCGCGTCGAGCACGTGACCGTGCTCGCCGACCGCGCTCGGGGCGCGGCCGACCGCGAGGTGTCTCGACGGCTCGAGATCCGGCGTATGTGGGAGCGGGACCGCCCGAGCATCGGCGTCGCCCTCGATCGCGCCATCGCACGGACCAACGCCGACGTCGTCTGGTTCAACCTCGGGCTCACGATGTTCGGTACGAGTCCAGCGGCGGTGACCGCTATGGCGGCGCCGCTCGCAGCACGCATACGCGGGCGACGCACCGTCGTCACGCTGCACGAGCTTCCACAGGTTGCCGACCTCGCGACGCTCGGCATCGGTCGAGTTCGTGGTCGGCTCGTGAGCTCGATCGTTGTGCGAGCGCTCCTGCGCGCGAACGAGGTCGTCGTCACGCTCGATCAGTATCGAGACCATCTCGTTCACGGTCTGGGCGCGCGCAACGTGACACATGTCGCTCACCAGGTCTCGCAGCACGTCGAGCATTCAGATGAGCCCGCCGACGAGACCGTGCTGGTGTTCGGCACGTTCGGTCCGCACAAGGATCCGGGCCTCGTCGCGCAGGCGGTGGCGATGCTTCGTGCCTCGCACCCGGGCCTCCGGCTCGTCGTGGCGGGCGCGGACAATCCGCGCTACCCCGGCTTCATGGAGAAATGCCGCGCCGCTTGGGACCTCGCGGGGTCGTGGCGCGGGTATGTGCCGCGCGACGAGCTTCCCGCTCTC
>DATEZK010000303.1:0-3661 GCA_035255665.1 Candidatus Limnocylindria bacterium | reverse complement strand
AGCACACAATCCAGCTCGACAAGACTCTCGTGGCGATCCGGCCGCCGACCGAGGCGCACCGTCTGGTGCGCAACATCTACAACGCGCTGGCCGACGTAGAGAGCGCCGACGAACCGGCCGAGGACCTACGCGCAAGAACGGCGGCGACGATCTCGGAGCGCGCCGCGGCGATCGCGGTCTAGCTGGGGATCGCGGCGACGCAGTCGATCTCCACCAGGATCGCGACGTCCGCCATCTTGCATTCGATCGTGGTCCTCGCGGGTGGCTCGTCCTTGAAGTACTCGGAGTAGACCGCGTTCATGCGATCGCGCAGCCGGATATCCGACAGGTAAACGCCGCAGCGCAGCACGTCGCCGAGATCGCCACCGGCAGCTCGCACCAGCTCGCGGATCTTCTTCAGAACGGCGTGCGCTTGAGCCTCGAGTCCGATCGCGTCGGCTGCCGTCTGTCCTGAGACGAACAGCAGGTCCCCATAACGCACGGCGGGCGACAGCGGGCTCCCGGCGGACCGCGTACCGACGATCGTTCGCTTCACGGCGCTCATCTTACGGACCTTCGCCTCTCCCGAGCTCGAGGGTGACCGCGGTGACGACATCGCCGGCCTTCTGCAGCCGAGACACCTCGATGAGCGCAATCGTGTCGCGCGGGGTGTGCAGGATGATGTCGCTCCAGAGGATGATCGCGGCGGGCACGCCGCGTTTGGTGAACGTCGCGTGATCGCTGCCGCCGCCGCGGATGGCTCGGAACGGGATGCCCAGGCGCTGTGCCGCAAGGCGGATCCTCTCGACCAGCGCGGGGCTCTCTTCCGATGCCTCGATCGTGTTGCCGCAGCACCCGATGACGTCCAGGTTGAGATAGGCGACGAGACTCTCGACGCGACCGGGCGAGACACCCATTCGTGTGGCGTACGCCTCCGAACCGAGGAGCCCCTCCTCTTCGCCCGCGAACGCGACGAAGACGACGGAGCGTTTCAGCTCGGTGCGCTTCGCGGAGAGCGCGCGCGCGACCTCGATCGTGACCGCCGGGCCCGAGGCGTTGTCGTTCGCGCCGGGGAAGACCGTGCCGTCCGGGTCCGTTCCGACGCCATCGAGATGGCCGCCGACGAGCACTGCGCGCCGCGACAGATCGGGATCGGTCCCGCGCAACAGACCAACGATGTTCACGCCCTCCACCTCGTGCACGGGTGTGAGCGGCAAGGACATGCGCACGGTGACGTCCGTCTCGAACGCGGGCGACGGCGCGGTGGGGTTCGACCGCCGAGCGCGGACGGCGCTCTGCACCTGTGCCACCGTCTTACCCGAGGACGCGAGCAGCTCGTTCGCGGCGGTCTCGGTGATGGCGAAGACGGGTATCGGGTCGGTGAAGAAGCGTGGGATGTACGAGTAGCGGATCGAGACGTCGCCGACCACGAGTATCCCGATCGCGCCCTCCGCGAACGAGGCCTCGGAGGCGGTGCCGGTGGTCGGGCCCGTGATAAGCGCGATCCGGCCGCGGACCGACACGCCCGCGAAGTCGTCCTGACCGCTCCCCTTCGCCCCGCCGCCGACGACGACGACCTGCGCCTCGGCCGTCCCGTTGCCCGAGCGGCCGCCGACAGTCTCGGTGAAGTCGACGCGGTGCTTCCACGACTTCGCGTTCGCGCCCGTGCGCGTGAGCTCGGGCGTCGCGCTCAGGTCAACGATCGACATCGGGAAGCGCTGGAAGTACGTTCCGCTGTCGCCGAGCGGCTCGAGGCCGATCGTCTTGAACTGGTCCGCCATGTACTGCGCGGCATCAAGGTAGCCCTGGGATCCGCTGTACCGTCCCCCGCGCGCTGGATCCGCGAGATACGCGACGTGCTCCTTCGCCCGGACCCCATCGAAGACCGCGCTACCGACGGCGACCGCCGCCGACGGCGACGGGCTCGGCGAGGCGCGTGGTGTCGGGGATTGGATGGCCGGCGTCGGTGCCGCGCACGACGCGACGAACACGAGCGCCATGAGCAGACGCCTCATTCGGTCGCCGCCATCTCGAGCACAGACTGAAGCACCACCTCGCCCGACGCGCGGAGGCGCGCGGGGTCGACCGTGTCGGGCGTATCGCCGTAGGTGTGGAACGCGCCGACCTCGGTCCCGGAGATCATCACCGCGGGTACGCGGCGGCGCAGGAAAGCGAAGTGGTCGCTGCCGCCCGACCCGTAGTCGAGGCCGTATCCGAGCCGTTCGGCCGCGGACCTCACGCGCTGATGCAGCGCGAAGTTCTCATCCGTGGCCGCGAGGCCGCCGCAGCAGCCGTCCATGTCCAGATTGAGGAAGGCTATGACGTTGTCGGGCCGGTACGGCGTCGTGACCGAATTCGTGACGAACGCATCAGAGCCGATGAGCCCCACCTCCTCGCCCGAGAACGCGACGAAGATCACGGAGTTCTTGAGCATTGCCTTCTGCGCGGCCAGCACTCTGGCGACCTCGATCGTCACGGCGGGTCCGGACGCGTTGTCGTTCGCGCCCGGGAACACCGTTCCATCCGGATCGGTCCCGATGCCGTCCAGGTGACCGCCGACGATCACGAACTTCTTCGCGCGTTCGGCGTCGCTGCCACGAAGGACGCCCACGACGTTCATCGTGTTGACGCGCTCCGGCGGTCCGATGGCGACCTCGATCCGCACGCGGGTCGGCGTGTCGAAGGAGAGCGGCTCGGGTGCGCTACGGACCAGGCTCGGTCGCTGCTCGGCCCGGCGCCGTCGCTCTTCGAGCGTCCTGCGCAGATCCGCGATGCGCTTGCCCGACGACGCAATGAGCTCGTCGGCCACCGCCTCACTGACATTGATGACTGGAAGCGTCTCTCGCTCGAAGAAGGCGCTGTACGAGAAGCGGATGACACCGCGATCGATCGGGTTGACGAAAATGACCGCCTTGGCGCCCGCGCGGATCGCCGCGTCGATGGGATCGCCCTGCGTCGGCCCCGCGATGAGAACGATGTTCCCCTCGGCGTGCGTCCCTTGGTAGTCGCTGTACTCCTGCGTCCGGATCCCACCACCTACGTACACCACATTCCCCTCGGCGGTGCCGCTGCCGGCCCGTCCACCGACGCGCTCCGCGAAGTGCACCCGGGGCTGGTACTTCTTGGCGCCCTCACCGACGCGCTCGAAGACCGGCATGGCGCCCAGCTTCACGATGTTCGTGGCCCAGTTCTGGAAATACGTACCGTCGCTGCCGAGCGGCTCGAGGCCGATCGACTTGAACTGGTCCGCGACGTACCGCGCCGAATCGTTGTAGCCCGTCGATCCCGTGTAACGCCCGGCGCGTGCCGGATCGGCGAGCCAGTCGACGTGCGCTCGAGCTCGGGACGCGTCGAACTCGCGCGCGACGGCGACGTAGCCGCCGGCGGGCCCGAGGTACGGGCTCGCGACGCGGATGGCGATGAAGATCGCCAGGAGCGCCATCGCGGTGCGCAGCGACAGCAGCCTGCCGAGGGCGACCGGCGCGCGCTCGAAGAACGTTCGGAGGCCGTGACCCATCAGGTTGAACCCGAGAACCGCACTCGCGAACGCGGCCGCCGGCACGAGGGCGATCCACGCCGCGTTGAAGATCTCGAAGCGACCCTGGGCAAGGATCGCGCCCCACTCCGTCGTCGCGAAGATGAATTCGCTCCCGCCACCGCGGGCCGTGATGTCGCTGGCGAC
>DATEZK010000302.1:0-8553 GCA_035255665.1 Candidatus Limnocylindria bacterium | reverse complement strand
CCACACAGTCCGCGCGCGTGATCAAGAGCGGCGCGCTCGAGGGGTACGCGCGGGGCGTCTCCTTTCAATCGCTCACACCCGCGTTCTGGGGGCGCTGCGACGGCGTCGCGGACGACTGGGAGCTCCACGGTTTCCTCTCGTGCGCGAAGGGGGAGCCGCTGCAACTCATGCGCGTGGGCCACGGTGCCGCGCATGCGCGGTTCCGAGACGTTCCGATCGAGGTGCGTGCGTGAGCGTGCGCGGTCGCGACGCGATGCTGGGCCCGCTCGAGGTCGCGCTTCGCGACGTGAAGGCGGACGAGGCGGAGCTCTGGGTCCACCGGCGCCGCTCGGCGATCAGCCGGTACGCGAAGAACGAGATCCATCAGAACGCTGTCGCGGACGAAACGCACGTGCAGGCCCGCGTCGTCATCGGGAAAGCAATGGGCATCGCGAGCGCGAACTCGCTCGACCCCGCTGACCTCAGGCGGCTCGTCTCGGATGCGACGGCGGCGGCGCGCGAAAGCGCGCCGAACCCGGAATGGCCGGGCCTTGCGGCGCCCGCGGAACCCTCGGAGCCGAGGGCGTTCGACGCCGAGACCGCGCGCGCCGACGCGGCGAGTCAGGCGCAGGCGATCCAGCGCATCACCGCCGCTGCGAAGGAACGTGGCGTCCGTGCGGCGGGCACGCATCAGATCGAGCTCACCGAGGACGCGCTCGCGAACACCAACGGCGCGGCGGCGTACGCGCCGAGCACGATGGCGTACCTGCGGGCCCTGGTGACGAGTGACACAGGGACCGGCTGGGCCGAGGATCTCGGCTCGAACACAGGCGCGCTGGTCCCATCGGAGATCGCCGCGCGCGCCATCGAGAAGGCGGCCCTCGACCGCGACCGAACGCAGCTACCGCCCGGCGACTACGAAGCGGTGTTCGAGGAGCTCGCGGTCGCGGAAGTCCTGCGCTTCATGTCACTCACGGGGCTCACCGGCCAGACGCTGAAGGACGGACGCTCGTTCATGGCCGATCGGTTCGGCGAGCAGGTCACCGGTCCGCGTTTCTCGCTCTGGGACGACGCGCTCGACGCGCGCACGCTCGCGATCCCGTTCGACGTGGAGGGGACGCCCAAGCAGCGGGTCGCGCTCGTCGAGGCCGGCGTCGCGAAGGCCGTGGTCCACGACCGTCAATCGGCGAAGTGGTTCGACACGCGATCGACCGGCCACGCCGCGGATCCCCGGCGCTACAGCGTGGGCGGCCACGCGGGGAATCTCACGATGGCCGGCGGCGACGCGAAGCGCGAGCAGCTGATCCGCGCGGTGAAGCGCGGCGTGCTCATCACGCGCTTCCACTACACCAACACGCCAGACCCCAAGCGCGCGACGATGACCGGGACCACGCGCGACGGCACGTTCCTGATCGAGGACGGTCGCATCACGCGGGCGCTGGCGAATGTCCGTTACACGATGAGCGCCCTCGACCTTTTCTCGGGGATCGAGCTTCTCGGACCGCAGCGTCTGGCGCGGGACTGGTGGTCTTCGAACGGGATGGGCTCGATCGTCTGTCTCTGCCCACCGATCAAGGTCGCACGGGCGACGATCACCGGCTCGAGCCCCGCGTAGCGCGACCGACACCAAGTTGCCGGTTCGTCGTTACGCGAGCGCATGACTGCGCCCTAACAGCCAAGCAGTCAGGCCCGGCGAATGCTCGGAAGAGTTCCGATATTTCGCTGAGGTGTTTCAACCATGGACGCTGTGAACACGATGCTCACTTCCTTCCTCGCCGCGCTGCCGTCGATCGTCGGTGCGCTCCTGCTGCTCGTCATCGGCTGGATCGTCGCCGGCATCGCGGGCGGCTTCGTCGCGCGACTGCTCCGTAAGGTCGGTGTCGATCAGCTCGCCACGAAGGCGGGCATCACCGCCTTCCTGCAGCGCGCCCGTCTCAAGCTCGATACGCCGGGTCTCATCGGCGGCATCATCACCTGGTACGTGCGGCTCATCTTCGTCGTGATGGCCGCGAACGCCGTCGGCATCACCGCGATCAGCGATGTGCTTGGCCAGATCATCGCCTTCATCCCGAACCTGCTCGTCGCGCTGCTCATCCTCGGCGCGTTCGCCTGGCTCGCCGGCGTCACGCGCAATCTCGTCACGGGCGCGACCGAAAGCGCGGGCGTGCCGAACTCCGGCGCGCTGGCGACGATCGCCTACGCGACCGTGCTCGGCTTCGGCATCGTCGCCGCGGCTTCGCAGATCGGCGTCGCCGCGACGCTCATCAACATCCTGTTCACCGGCATCGTTGCCGCTGTCGCGATCGCGTTCGGGCTCGCATTCGGCCTTGGCGGCCGCGAGGAGGCCGCACGCGTGCTTGGCGAGATGCGCGGTCAGGCGACATCCGCGATGGACCGCGTCAGCGCGACGCCCGAGCGCGGCTCGGGCGACCGCCAACCCGAGTCGGTCCTCGCGGAGCGAATGCGCCGCGAAGAGTTCACGCGCAGAAGCTAGGGCGCCAGAGCTAGCCGGCATCACCACGCGAGTGGGCCGGGGGAGCGTCGCTCCTCCGGTCCACTCCTAACAAAGCGCGGCGCCTCGTACACTGGCCACATGTCTGACAACAAGATCATCGATCCGGTCTGCGACATGATCGTTTCGATCCCCGAGGCGCGCGAGCGCGGGCTCACCCTCGAATATCCGGAACGCGAGTACGCCTTCTGTGCACCCGGCTGCCAAACGAAGTTCGCGAAGTCTCCAAAGTCGTATGTGCCGAAGGTCGAGGCGTGGCTCGCACAGCGCGAAGCCGAGCCGACCCATGGCGACGGTGGGCACGCGCACGCCGCCAGCGACACGCTTCCCGACATCGATCCGGGGATACGCGCCTGGTACGAGTCGTGTCGATGCTGCCTCTCCGACGCGTATCCAAAGGTCGTCGAGGTGCTCGATGCCGAGCGTGCGATGGCGACGTCAGCGTCAACCGCGAAAGACGAGTCCTAGCGATCAGGCCTTTCCCGACGCCAGCGCCTGCAGGAAGCGCACGATCTCCCAGCGCTGTGTCTCCGAGAGGCCGGTAACCGATCCGTCTGCCGCCCGCTGCTCCTTCCACGCCGGCATGCCCGTGCCAGCGACCCCTTCGCTGATCCAGTAGTAAATCTCTCCCGAGGCATGCTGCGGAACGTGCAGCTGCAAATTCACCGGCCGCGGCTGCAGCAGAAACGCCTGCGGGCCGTCGCCGAGACCGCGCGGTCCGTGACAGATCGCGCAGTTCGCGAGGAATAGCGCGCGACCCCGGTCGATCGTCTCCGGCGTATCCGGTGTCGGGTTCTGCAGGAAGCGTGCGGTGAAGGGCACGGGCGGGGTGGGGATGTTCGGGGCGACCGTGAACGCGAGTGCGTACGAAACAATGACGAGCACGCCCAGCGCGCCCGCACTGATGGCGAACCGCCTCCAGTCATCCCCGCGGTAGCGCGTGACCAGCGCGAGAAGAAGGAACAGCGCGGCGCCCGCGATGAGGAACAGCGCGATGTCCTGCATCCCCTGCCGGGAGATGGGGAAGATCACTTGCTCTTCTGTTTGGGCTTACGCGACGACCAGACGTACAGAACGACGAGAATGACGAGCGGGAGCCCGAGCGAGATGATCTCGTCGAGCCAACCGGTCGCGCCGTGCGCCAGGACCGAGAGGATCGTCACCTGAGCACGACGAGCTCGTACACGCCGCTGCCCGCGTCGTCGACGCCGATCGTGACCTTCCACGAGCCAGCGTCGAGACCCGGCACCGCGAAACGGTAACGG
This sequence comes from Candidatus Limnocylindria bacterium, assembly GCA_035255665.1. GTDB lineage: Bacteria > Chloroflexota > Limnocylindria > P2-11E > P2-11E > CF-39. The sequence continues at coordinate 4,797 of DATEZK010000302.1, read as the reverse complement.
CCCGGACCCAGCTCGGCGACGTTCTCGGCGCCGTCCAGCGGCGCCGCGGTGGCGGGCCCACTGAACGTCGCACGCAGCTTCCTTCCGACCACCGGATCACCCTTCGCATCAACGACCACGACATTGATAGTGATGGGTGCGCCGGCCTGCGGCTGGAAGGGCTCCGCGAAGACGATGAGCTGGTATGGCGGGACCGCGAGGACCTTCGTCGTCGCGTCCTGTCCCGCGGCCGGCGAGATCGGCACGGTGAACAGCGCGCGGATGTCGGTGCGGCCGGCCAGGCGCACGATCGCCTCGGCCTTCCAGGTGCCGAACATCGCCGTCGGGCTGCCCTCGGCCACGTACTCGCCGGGTGCGCGCTCGGCCGCGACGAGCTCGAGCTCGCCCATGTCGTGCTCGACCATCGTGAAGCGGAGCGCGACCTTCTCGGCGCCGGTGATCGGCGTGAGCCCCTGCTGCACCCTGACGACATAGCGGTTGCGCCCCGGAAGCGTCGAGGCGGTGAGCAGCTGGACGCGGATGCCGCTCACGTGCTTGGTCTCGTCGAATGCGGCGCCGCTGGCCTGGGCCGGCGGCACGAGGGCCGTGAGGAACGCCGCGGCCAAGAGCACCACGGCGAAGAGGGCGCTCTCAGCAACGACACCGCGCCAGAACTGCGCGCCAGCGGCCAGGCCGCGTCGCATCCGCGGTCCCCATACGAGCAGGTTGAGCGCGCCGAGCCCGAGCAATCCGAAGAGAAGGACGATCTTCGCGAGAAGCGCGATGCCGTAGGGGGTCTCGATCAGGTCCTCGAAGAGGACCAGTCGGTCGAACGACGCCAACGTGCCCGTCGTAACGATCACGGCAACGGCGACCAACGCGGTCAGGGAGAAGCGCCAGATCGTGCGTCCGAGCTCCCTCGGGTCGTCCGTTCGCGCCGACGGCATCGCCACGTACGAGAACGCGACGACGCCGCCGAGCCAGATCGAGATCGCCATGACGTGCAGGTAATCGACGGCGACGTCGCCGAGATCGCCTATCGCCGCGGCGTGCGACACGAGCGTCGCCGTCAGTCCAGCCGCGAGCCCGAGGAACGCGATCGCCTCGCGCCGCGCGTCGTCAGCTAGGAAGCGTGCTGGCACGGCGACCAGCGCGATCGCAGCGGCACCGGCGAGCCCCCGGAGCCCCAGCAACGCGAGCAGCCGCCCAGGGATGTTCGCGCCCTGACCAAGGACGAGGAGCGCGCTGCCGACGAGGAGCAGTGCACCGCCCGCGATCACGAGTCGCCGCTCTCGCTGGCGCTCGGCATCTGATGCGGGGACGCGGATGAACATGGTGAAGAACGCGAGGCCCGTCAGCAGCGCCATCCCGGCGTAGGACAGCGCGCGACCGGCGATCTCGAGCGCCGTTGGCGGAGGCGCCGAAGGCCCGATGTCGGGGATCTTCGGAAGCGGCGCGTCGCCGACGGCGAACCCGAATGCGCCCTTCGTCACGTGTCCGTCGACGGTCGACAATGCGGTCCACGACACGAGATACCCGCCAACGCCGAGCGCGCCGATGGTGACGCGCAGCGTGTTCGGCTCGTCGCCCACCAGGGTCAAGTCGCGGTTGTCGAGACGTTTCCCATCGATATCGAGCACCGCGAGGTCGCTGCCGCGCGCGTCCGGTGGCTCGCTGAACGTGACGCGCACCTCCGTGGGTGGTCGCGTGAGTCGAGCGTCGGCCGCAGGATTCGACTTGACGTAGTTCGCGTGCGCAGCCGCGATCCCTCCCGTGAGAGAGAGGACCGCGGCGGTGATGAAGGCTGAGAGAAGGGCGCGGCGCACTACGAGCGCCGTCGTCCCAGCACGGCCGCGCCACCGAGGGCCACGATGCCCACGACGAGCGCGGCGAGCGCGAAGATGCGCGTTTGATCGACTGCGCCCTGCAGGTCGCTGAGCCGCTTACCCAGGTCGTCGGCGACCGGGACCTTGTTCGGATACTGGAGCGCGTCGGTCGACTCGATGTCACCGAACCGGCCCGGACCCGATTCGAACGTCTCGTTCACGTCGAGCGACTCGATCTTCCCTTTGATCGTGAAGATGTACGTGCCGGTGGCGGTCGGCATCACGTATCCGTTGTATGCGCCGGGAACGCCGAAGCGGGTGGCGACCGTGAGCGGGAGCGGCGCGAGCCCCCCGGTCCGCAGATCGACGGTGAGCGTTTTCTCGAGACCCTCGACGGCTTTCGCGGGAGTGACGCGCGTGTCGGTCACTCGCAGATCGAAACTGTTCATGAGACCGACATACGCGGGCTCGTTCAGCCAGCCCACGACGAGCTGGTACGGGCCGACCGTGCGGCGCTCGTGTGCGGCCGCGGTGCCTGCGAATGCGATGAAGCTCGTCACGACGACCAAGGCCGCCGCCACGAACGATATGAGGCGCGTCATGTGACCCTCCAAGGTCTTTCGTGCCCGGCGTCCCGGGCTGGGCGGTCGCGGAGGGTCAGATGCGCGGCGGTCCGAGGATGAGCGGCGAGCGCCACTGCGCGAGTGCGATGCGCGCCGGCGCGAGCTCGGCGACCAGACGCCGCGTCGGTCGCGGAAGCCGCGGCCACAGGGCGACAAGCAGGGCGAAGGCGACCGCGAGGTCCTGCGTGGGATGAAGCCCGGACGTGGCGAAGATCGGGCCGAGGTCCATGGCGTCCGAGTGCGTCATGCCGGGCATGTTCGTCATCGGTATGCCCGCGAGCGCGAACGCCTTGTGCAGGGCCGCCATCTCCGGCGACATCCCCGTCGGCATTTCGAGCGGTTCGATGAGGAAAGCAAAGCGATACGCCCCGAGCACGAGCGTGTGACTCAGCGGCGTCCCGGGCGCGACGCGATGCGGCGGCGCGGCCACCCCTGTGCTGGCAAGGAATGCACAGACCGCAGCGAGAGCGAAGACGACGATCTTAAGGAGGCGCATCTCTACTTACGAGGATACGTTCGAGCACGCCTTGCAGATACCGACGATCGCCGAGTGCGCCAGGTCGGCCCGGAAACCATGCTCGTCGCGGAGCCGGCGGGCCAGTGGTTCGAGGAGGCCGATCGGAAGCTCCTGCTCCGAGCCGCAGCTGCGGCACACCAGATGGCCGTGACGCTGAGCGTCGGCCCGGTGCCAGCGCGTGACGCGGTCGTCGAAATGCGTGTGGGTCACGTACCCGAGCTCCTCGAGCGCTTCGAGGTTCCGGTAGACGGTGGAGGGATCGATCTGCGGGTGACGCGCTCGAATGCGAGTCGCGATCTCATCCGCGGTGACATGGTGACGCGCGCGCTGTAGTGCCTCCATGACCAGCCGGCGCTGGACCGTCATCCGCTTGCCGCTCGCGTGCAGCCGCTCGTCCATCCCCATGACGCAAGCCTCGCGCAAACGCGAGCGTGTTGCAACAGGCGACTATTGCGGGTGTTTGCGATAAGCCCGCTCGCTCGGTAGCCTGCGATGCATGGACCTCAGCCTCGTCGCGCTACTCCTCGGCATGGTCGCGCTCGGTTTCCGTCATGGGTTCGACTGGGATCACATCGCCGCGATCACGGACATCACGAGCACCACGAGCTCCGGGCACGCGGAGGTCGACGTGCCGGCGGCATCGCCCGTGACCCCCCACGGACATGACGCTGAGATGCGTGCGCACGACCACGAGCACCAGGCGAGCGGCCCTGGTCCGATGCACGCATTTCGCGAGTCGCGCTTCGCGCACGAGCAGCGGCACGCGATCGGGCTGGCCTCGCTGTACGCACTGGGGCACGCCTCCGTCGTCGTGGTCCTCGGCGTGCTCGCGCTGACGCTCGGCGCGGTCCTGCCGGACTGGGTCGATCCGATCCTCGAGAAGGTCGTCGGAGTCACGTTGGTGTTGCTCGGCGCATGGGTGCTCTACTCGGTCGTCCAGTACCTGCGCGGTAAGGGCGAGTTCCGCCTCCGCAGCCGCTGGATGCTCGTCTTCGATCTCGCGCGCAACGCGTGGGGTGCACTGCAGGCGCGCATCCACGGACACGAGCACCGTCCGTCCGCGCACTCGACGCAGTACGGCGCGCGTACCGCGTTCGGCGTCGGAATGATCCATGGCATCGGCGCCGAGACGGGCTCGCAGGCACTGCTCCTCGCGGGGATCGCCGGCGCGAGCGGAACGACGGGGATCGTCATCCTCCTCGCCTTCGTCGCGGGACTGCTCCTCGCGAACACGCTGGTCGCGGTCGTGAGCGCGGGCGGTTTCATCGGCGCGCAGCGCATGCGGACGCTCTACGTCATCGTTGGAGCGTTCGCCGGCGTGGCGAGCCTCGTCATCGGCGTGCTCTTCATCCTGGGTCTCGGGACGGCGCTGCCCGATCTGCAGCAGCTGATCTTCGGCGGTGAGGGCTAGAAGCCGGCGAGGATCTCCTGTCCCTCGGGCGTCTTGATGAACTCGAAGAACGCCGCGACCGCCGGCTTCATCTTCGCTGTGTCGGGATGAAGCGTGAGGATGAGCGGCCGTCGCACGGGGTACACGCCGCTGTTCACGTTGCGCGTCGTCGCCGCGATGCCGTCAAGAGCAACGAGCCGTAGGTTCGGGTCCTCCGTCGTCGTCTTCTGGATGGTGATCATCGCGATCGCGCCCCTGAAGTCCTTTACCGCCTGGTAGGTCGGACCTGACTCGACGACCTCGATGACGTTCTTGCCGTACGTGGGCTTGCCGCCGAAGAAGTAGGCCTCGAAGCTCGCGCGGGTGGAGCTGCTGCTCTCGCGGATCAGCGGCCTTATGTCACCCGGCTGGCCTCCGAGCTGCGACCAGTCCGTGAACTCGCCCGAGTAGATCTTGCGGACC
>DATEZK010000301.1:0-10911 GCA_035255665.1 Candidatus Limnocylindria bacterium | reverse complement strand
GCGCCAGGCGGGCGAGCTCAGCGATTACACCGACGACGAGCTCCTCACGGCCGAGCTGCTCGCCTTCTGGCGCAAGGCTGCCTGAACGCGATGAGCGGATGCATCGCACTCGGACGCGGTGGCGGCTGACCGCCGGCCCTGGCTAGCCGCGCTCGTCGTCGCGGCGCTCGCCGTTTCGCTCTTCGCCGTCGCGGATAGTCGCGTACGAGCCGCGCTCGCCGGACCGAGCGCGCCGGACACGACACCCGAGACCGTCGAGCCGGCCCCGGCGCTCCGCGTGCAGGGGAATCGTCTCCTCGATCCGACGGGACGGCCGGTCCAGCTGCGCGGCGTGAACCGCATGGGTCTCGAGTTCTCGTGCGTTCAGGGCAAGGGGCTCGGGCAACCGTTCGACCAGCGCTCGATCGACGCGCTCAAGAGCTGGGGCGTGAACGTCGTACGGCTCCCCCTGAACGAGCACTGCTGGCTCGGCATCGGCGGCGAGCCGAGCGGCGAGGCATACCGCGAGGGCGTCGCGCAGCACGTCGATCTCCTCGTGTCCAACGACCTGTTCGTGATCCTCGACCTGCATTGGAGCGCTCCGCGCGCGCGGAGCGCTACCGCGTCCGACCCGATGCCAAACGCCGACCATTCCGCGCTGTTCTGGTCGTCGGTCGCCGAGCGGTTCAAACACCAGGACCAGGTCCTCCTCGACTTGTTCAACGAGCCGGCGCCGAACAACAACGAAAAGGACGACGCGGATGGCGCGGCGGAGCGCAGCTGGCGCTGCTGGCGCGACGGTGCCGCGGGCGGCACGTGCGACGCGACACAACTGCGAGGGATGGCTGGGAGCGAGGTCGTGGGGATGCAGTCGCTTGTCGATGCCGTGCGTGCGACCGGCGCGACGAACGTCATCATGCTCGGCGGCATCCAGTTCGCGAACACGCTCTGGTCGAACCCGCGGCACAACTGGCTCGCCTACAAGCCCGTCGATCGCCTCAACCGGATCGTGGCATCGCTCCACATCTACAACAAGACCTGGTGCCGGACCGTGGCGTGTCTACAGACGGAGGTCGCGCCCGTCGAGGCCCAGGTGCCGCTCGTCACGGCAGAGATCGGCAACGATGCCTGCGACGCGACGTGGCTCACCACGTTCCTGAAATGGTTCGATCAGCGGCGCGCCGGTTATCTCGCCTGGACGTGGAACGTTGGGTCGGTGGGCGACTGCGGCAGCATGAAGCTCATCGTCGACGAGGCGGGCACGCCTTCCTCATACGGACAGATCTTCAAGACGTACCTGGCCTCGCGGTGATCAGGCGACGTGGCGGTACGCGAGGCGTCCCGCCAACGTGAGAAGCGACGGCGGAAGGCGCGGGATGATCGACTTCGCCGCGCCCCCCGCCCACCGGGGCCGCGGTCGATACGCCACCGGTCGGTCGGCACGCGGCGCCGGAAAGCGGAGATAGCTCAGCGCGGATCGGCTCGCGCCCCAGCGCTCCTTGTACTCCGCCAGTCCGACGTCGCCCGGCTCGCAGCGTCCCCAGTCCAGGCTCGTCGCGCCGCGCTCCTTCGCCCGGCGGACGCTCTGCCACAGCAGGGACTTCCCCAGACCCGTGTGGTCTCGCGCGCGATCAGACGCCGTGTACTTACACATGAGCTGATCACGGAACAGGATCGTCACCATCCCCGCGATCGGCGTGCCGTCCTGAAGCAGGAGATCGATGTCGAGCATGTCGCCGAGGCAGCGCGCGAGGTTCTGGAACCAGGCGAGGGGTTGCGGCGGCACGCCCTGCGTGGAGCGCGTCATCACGTGAAGCACGAAGTACGCGCGCACGAACGAGGCATCGCGACCCACGACGTGTCGTAGCCCGCTCCGTTCCGCTTTGCGGATGGCTGTCCTGTTGTCCGTCTTGATCCCTCTCCAGATCGTGTCGAGATCGGGTCGCAGGTCGAGGGTGTGGTGGTAGTTGCTCTCGCCCTGCTGGAACCCAGGCGCGTCCGTGCCGGCGCCACCGCGCGGGCGGAGCTCGACGTACTTCCAGCGGCTTCGCCGCGCCTCCGCCGTGAGGTGTTCGAGGATCTCGGCGAGACGTGCGGGACCATCGACAAGCGGCTCGCAGTGATCGGAGAACGGCAGCGACACGAGGCGCCGCCCGGTGAGCCAGCTCGCGACCGTGCAGAAGGGGATCGCGTTCCGCAGCTCATCGTGCTCGCCGTCCGTCGTAAAGACGACCGGCACGAAGCCGTATGTCCGGCGCAGCGCCTCGAGCCACTCGGGCGTGTGGAACGCGGATGCACGCGCGTCGCGCTGCACGAGCTCTCGCCACCGCGGATCAGTGAGCGGATCGAGCATCCGGATCATGCGGCGCGGCGCGCCGCCTGACGCGCGGCGACCTGGCGACGCGCCCACGCGAGGTACACGCTCACGGGGACCTCGAGCAGCGCGGGGAGCGGATCGTCGCGCGCGAGGATGGCGAGCTCGATGGGCGGTCGAAGCGACGCGACGTAGGCGGAGATAGAAAGCTTTCCGGCGCGGATCGCTCCGATCGCGGTGGGCACGTCGGTCAGCGCGCGGACCCACCGGACGCCGGCGCGGCCGCGCACCGGCTCGACGGTCTCGCCGTGCACCATGCGCCAGAGCAGATAGGGGAAGTCGACGCCCGCACCGCGGGAAAGCGTGTGCCAGCCCCAGACCCGCGGGTTGATGTCAAGCAGCTTGAGCGCGCCATCGCGCGGATCGCGCTTGAACTCGAGCTCGACGATCCCATCGAAACGCAGCGCTTCGAGGACGCGGCACGCGATCGCCGCGACATCGGGCGCGTCGATCGTCTCGACGAAGGTGCTCGCGCGTCCGAAGTCGAGCGGCCACTGACGCGTGCGACGGGCCGTGAGATGCGCGACCGGCTCACCGGCGCGGCAGAGCGCCGCGTACGAGAGCTGCGACTCACCGCCGCCGGGGATGATCTCCTGGACCATGATCGCCGCCGGATCGGAGACCGCGGAGGCCTCGTCGTAGCGCGCGATCAGCGACGGGAGATCCGCCGCGGGCCACGCCTTGTCGATGGTGAATCGGTCGAGCGTCGGCCGGATCGCGGGCTTCAGGATCGCGGGGAACGGACCGCCGTACGCGGCGACGTCGTCGCGATCCTGCGGGTAATGCGTGCGCGGATGATCCACGCCGATCCTCTCCGCGAGGCGATACGTGAGTCGTTTGTCGTAGGCGTGCTGAAGGGTCTCCCAGGGCGCGAGGATGCTCAGCCGGTAGCGCTCCGCGAGCGTGCCCTGGTTGCGCGCGAGCAGCGCCGCCGTCTCGTCGCCGGCGGGGAAGAGCGTCCAGCCGTCGAGACCGTTGTCCTTCGCGAGGTCGAGCAGATACGCGACCTGATCCGCTTCCGCGCCGGAGGGCCATGGCACTGCGCGTTTGCAGAAACGCGAGGTGCCGGCGAGAAGGTGGTCGTCCGTGAGCACCCACACCGGGATGCCGTGGCGACCAAGGCTGCGGACGATGCCGAGGCTCTTGTAATCGCCGCCGATGACGATCGCGCCCTCGCGCGCGTGCGCGCGCCCCGCCATCGTCCGCCTCACCGCACCGCGCGCTGCAGCTCGACCGCGCGCCCGTTGGCGCTCCAGGCGGGATCGGCCCCTCGCGTCGCGTGCCGCGTGAGCATCCGCGCGGCGAACTCCGTTCCCGAGACGAACCGCAGGAGCGGTCCGAACGAGTACATGGCGGGCGCGCCGACGAAGTACAGCCCGGGAACGGACGTCTGCAGACCGGTGTCGAGGATCGGATGTCCGTCCACCAGGCGAACGCGCGCGACAAGCTCTGGCGACAGGTACGGATAGCGTCGAATGTCGACGCGGTAGCCGGTCGCGAGCAGCGCGTGGTCCACCGTGCGTGTGCTGCCGTCGTCGATACGCAGGTCGAGACGCCCATCCCGGACAGCGACGGCGGTGACGTGACGTCCTTTGGAGATCACGAGGTCGCGGAGCCGCGGTCGCAGCCACAGCGATGCGCCCGGTGCGAGCGCGCGTCTGATGGAATCGCGCTGGACGGCTCGCGGAAGGCGCCGGAGGAACATCGGGTGCGCGACCATGTGGCTGATCACGGCGGGGCCGACGTCGGTGCGGTCGAAGAGCAGCGGTCCGATGAGCCCTTCGCGCGGCGCGCGTCCCACCCACTGGAAGTGATGGCTGCGCATGACCACCTCGACGTCGGCACCGTTCTCCCGGAGGAGCACGGCCGTCTCGATCGCGCTCTGGCCGCCGCCGATGACCACGACATGGCGTCCTGCGAAGCGCGCGGGCTCGGTGTGATCGACGGAGTGACTTGCGAGATCCGGCGGAAGGCCGTCGAAGACGGCGGGTCGCGCGGCGAACGGCGCGATGCCTCCGGCCACGACGACGCGGCGCGCTTCGACCGGCTCGCCGTCGGCCAGCGTCAGGCGGAAGCCGCCGTCGCGCGCTTCGACGCGCGTCACCGAACGCCGATCGACGTCCGGCACGGCGCGCGCCTGGAACCAGTGGCCGTACGCGATGAAGTCGTCCAGCGGGACCGGTCGCGGGACCCGCCGGCCAAGCTCGCGCGCGAACGCGTCGAGGCTGTGCTCGCTCCGCGGGTCGCCGATGGTCGAGGCCGGGTAGCTGCTGCGCAGGCACATCCCCTTCGGCATGTGACGCATCCAGAACGACATCGGCTCGCCGAACACGTGCGCGTTCGCGCCGGCGCGGCGCAGCTCGCCCGCGACCGCGAGGCCGTACGGGCCCGCGCCGATGACGACCGCATCGACCGGCCCGGTCATGCTCGGCTCCCCTCGCCGCGCGCTACCCAGTCACGCGTCTCCCACGAGCGCGCGACGAAGTCGCGCAGCGTGAGCGCGTCGATGTCGCCGCTCACCGCGAGGGCACTTCGCGCCCCGTCTGGCCAGCGCCACACGCGGACGAGCGGACCCGGCGCCGCAGCGATCGTGTCCAGCACCGAAGACTCGGACCACGTCGGCGTGGAGACGTCGACGTGCGCGCCGAAAGCTTCGCCGTCGTCGGAGATCTGCGTCGCGTAGCCCTCCTCGGCGACGAAGGCCGCGACCTCCGCGGGTGAGCGGCGCGAGATGCTCACGACCGGAAGGCGGGCCGCCTCGACCTCGAACTCTCGGCTCTCGCACCGCGAGTCCGCTCCGTGCCAGGGCGATCGCGGCACCGCGAGACCGCGCACGAGCAGCGTCGCGTCCGCATCGGCATCCAGGCGCACGTGGCAGCGGCCAACGCCGGCGCGCGTCACGACCAGCGAGAAGTGCGCGCGACGCAGCCACCAGCCCGCGATCTCATCCAGTCGCGCGATCCACACCGCCGGCCGGCGCCCGCGTGCCTCGGTCAGCGTCGAATCGAGCGCGTCGCCGAGCTCCGGGATCCGCTCCGGGTGCAGCTGGACGGTGAAGAGCTCGCCGCGCCGGTATGTCAGCTCGAGGATGTGCAGCCACTCAGCGGACAGCGCCGGCTCGGCGAGGCGCAGGCGGTCGAGGAGGATCTCGTCGTCCGGCACGGCGACCGGGATGTCCACCAGACCGTGCTGCAACCGTGGCCGCACGGCGGAGGTCCGTGCGTCGACCGCGGCGTACAGCTTCAGCGCGAGCGCATAGCGTGCGGCCGCCGTCGCGTCGATGTCCGTCGAGACCATCGGGAACACGAATGCCTGGCTGCTGTGGTAGCGAACACCGAGCGCGCGGAGAACGTCGCGCGTCGCCTCGTTGTATCGGAGGTACGGTCCGCGGAAACCGGACGGGCGCAGACCCGCATGGGCGAAGATGTCGAACGCGCGCGCGATGGTCTCCTGCTGGCGTCGACGATCGACCGCGGCGTGATCGCCGTGCACGAGTCCGTGGACCGCGAGCTCGGCGCCCTCATCGGCGTATCGCCGCAGGAGTCGCGGGTGCCGCTCGAGCACGCAGGCCGTCGTCGGCCACGTGGGTCGTACCCCGTGCGCGCGCGTGATCGACGCATAGCGATCGAGCCGGCGCGCCATTGCCGATGCCGTCGCCACGAAACGTGAGACGACCATCGCGGTGCGCGCGATCGTCCCCGTCGCGCCGCGGCCGTGGAGGCTGACCGCGAGGCTCATACCTTCTCGCTCGCCTCGGTGAGCTCGCGCGTCGGTGTGCGCGTGCCGAGGCCCTCCATGATCTCGACGTACCGCCTCGCCTGATGCACCCAGCGGTACGGCTCGCCCCTCGCGGTCGCCGCTCGTACGAGACGAGCGCGCAGCGCCGGGTCCGCATACACGGCGTAGATCGCCTCGGCGAGCCCGCGCTCGTCGCCCGACTCGAACATCTGGAAGCACTCGCTCCCGAAATACGCGTCGACCGCGCGAGTGCGCGAGATGATCACCGGCTTCTGCAGCGAGACGAGGTCGAACATCTTGGTGCAGAGCGTCACGTCGCGAAAGGCGTCGCGCCGGACGGCGACGACGCCGGCATCCGCCGCGGCCAGGTGCGGCATGAGCTGCTCCATCGTGACCCAGCCGTTGAAGCGCACCTGGTCCTCGAGCCCGAGCTCGCGTGTCAGCGCCTTGAGTTCGGGCTCATGCGTCCCGCCACCCCAGATCTCTAGCCGCAGACCGGGGATCCGATCCTTGAGTAGATCCACGGCGCGCACCACGAGGTCGAGCCCGTAGTTCGGCTCGATCGTCCCGTGACAGATGAGCGTGAAGCCGTCGTTCTCTGGCGCCGCGCCGAGGTATCGCTCGGGAGCGAAGCGCTCATCGTCGAAGGAGTTCAGCACCACGGCGATCTTCTCGGCCGGGGCGCCGCGCTCGACGAATCGCTCGCGCATCTGCTCGGTGCAGGTCGTGACGAAATCGGCGAAGCGGATGCTGATCCGCTCGAGGAACGTGAGGACGCGGACCATGCGGTGCTCCGGCGGGACGCCGTACTTCGTCGCGCCGTACTCGGGCATGCACTCGTGCAGGTCGAGCAGCACGCGAGCGCCGAGAAGCTTGGGCACGATGGCCGCGAACACGAGCCAGTCCGGCACGGAGGTGGTCTCGACGACGCGGTAGCGGTGGCGTAGATGCAGCACGCCGGCGAGTGCGGTGGCTGCGATCTGGAAGACGACGAACTCGAAGAGATAACGAAGCGCTCCACCGCGGAGCCGGCCGATGGGGAAGCGGTACACGGAGACGCCGTCGTCGCGCCGGAAGAACGGCTGATCCTCGTACTGCAGACAGATGACGTCGACCTCGTGACCCGCCTGCACGAGCGCGCGGGATTGACGGGACACGCGTGCGTCGTAGGGGTAGTGCGAGTGGCTGATGATGCAGAAGTGGGCCATCAGTCGATCCCGACCTGTGGACTCATGACGACATCAAGAGGGCGAACTGCGCCGCCACCATCGCCGCCGCGAGGCAGGCCGCCAACCACGGGCGCCGCGCCGCGGAGCTCGAGCAGCCGATGAGGAGCGCCGCCAGCACGAAGACCACCGCGAGAGCGCTGTACGTCATCGGTATCCGACGCTAGGCCGCGGACGTTGAGACGATGTCGTTCGTCTCATTGACCGTTAGTCCAAGAAGACTCCGCACGGCCGCCTGGGCCGCGGGCAGGCTGTGCCGGCGGTCGAGGAAGTCGTACGCGGCCTCCCGCAGGCGTGCCCCCGCGGCGGGCGTCGTCGCGAGCTCGACGACCCGCGCGGCGAATTCCTCGGGTATCGACTCGATGTACGCCTCCCGGCCGGTCTCGATCTCAAGACCCCAGGCCCCGTCGGGCGTGGTCACGACGGGGATCCCGTGGCGGAACGCGTCGAGCAGCTTGATGCTGATGCCGAAGGCCCCGAACAGCGGAGCGATCATCGCGGCCGAGCGCGCGTAGACCGAGCCGATATCCCGGATGAAGCCGAGCATCGTGATCCCGGGTGCGCGCCAGGCGGTCGGCACGATCTGCTCGCCGTGCGCATCCGTCGGCAGGCCGGCGCCGGCGATCTCGAGCGTCGCGTCCGGCAGGCGCTCGCGGACGAGCGGCCAGACCTCCCGGCAGAACCAGTCCACGCCGCGCGCGTTCGGCTCCCAGCTGAGGTTGCCCGCGTAGCAGAGCCGCGGGCCGTCGGCCGCGCGCGCGTCGCGTGACACGACCGACACGATCTGACGGACGATGCGCGGCTCGACGCCGGCGAGGGCGCGCAGGCCGTCCGCGTCGCTCTCGGAGATCGCGCCGACCGCGTCGACCGCGCGTAGGACGTTCTGCTCGTACCGTCGGGCCGCGCGCCATTCCGCATCGGCGACGAGCCGGCGGAGACCGCGCTGCCGCCGCGCGAACTCGGCGAACCGCTCGCTCTCGACGTTGTGCTGATCGAGCACGACCCGGGCGCCCAGCAGGAGCTCGCGGATGACCGGAAGGTAGTAGGCCATGCCGAGCCCGTTGATCCAGACGACGTCGTAGGTGCGGCCTTTGAGCTCCCTGCGCAGGGCGGATCGGACCGCGGGAGAGTCCCACTTGCCCGCGAGGTAGGGGATGCCGCGGAGCACTCGCAGGAGCACGACGCGCGGCACGTAGCGGCGATGGCGGAATAGATGGACGGGATGGAAGACCGGCTCGAAGATCTCGAGCTTCGGGATCTCCCTCTTGAGCTCGGCGCGGCGCTCTGCGGTGATGTCCTCCTCGCAGAGGTTGAACATGTCGATCCGCTCGACCTCGGGCAGCGAGCTGAGGACGCGGAGCTGCGCGACCGAGCGGATGCGCCCCCCGTCGCGGTCGGGCCAGAGGAAATCCGCCGAGAGGTGGAGGATCCGCAGCGGAGAGGTCATTGCACGATGCGGGGCTCCGCCGGCGCCGGTCGGAGCAGTCCGCGCAGGGCGTGGAGATCGTTCGTCGAGACGGCGCGCAGCAGCACAAGGAACACCGCGAACACGAGCAGCGCGAGCGGCAACGACAGCGCGAGCTCGAGGCCGGCGAGCGGACGGAGCAGGATCGCCGTCACGCCGGCCGCGATCAGCGCTCGAGCGGCGACGCGGAGGCTCTCGATGCCGAGAAGATCGCGCGGCATCAACCGGACGAGCCAGACGAGCACGAGTAGCTCGGTGAGCGATGTCATGAGCGCCGCGCCGGCCTCGTGGAAGAGCGGTATGGCGATGAGGTTCCCGACCGGATTCAGGACGGCGGCCGCTCCGGCCATGATCAGCAGACGCCGCTCCTGGTGCAGGCTCAGGAGCGCCTGCGACAGGATCCAGTTCACGTAGATGAACAGCAGACCCGGCGCGAGCAGACGCAGCGCTGTCGCGGATTCCGCATAGGCGTGAGCGGGATAGACCAGCGCGATGATGCGATCCGCGAAGAGCGTCAGCACGAGTGCAGCCGCGACGCCCGCGAGGGTCAGGAAGTTCAGCGATTTCTCGATCACCGCGCGCAGCTGCGGCCGCGAGTCGACCGAGAGCCGCGACAGCACCGGTGAGAGCGCGATCCCCGCCACGACCGACGGCACGATCGTCGCGACGCTGAAGAGTCGGTAGGCCGCCGCGTACCAACCGACGTTCTCGGGCGGCGCGAGGCGCTGCAGGATGATCATGTCGACGCTCCAGTAGACCGTTGTCGCGATGCCGAAGAGGCCGAGGGGGACGGTCCGGCGAAAGAGGTCCCATGTGCTCCACCCATCGAGGCGCCAGCGCGGGCGCCACGAACGGGTTCTCACTCCGAGGAGCAGCACGATGAGGTAGACGGCCCCGGAGACGACGAATGCGCCCGCGACGGCGGGGAGCTCGGGCCGGACAAGGAGCACGAACATTCCGATGCCAGCCACAGAGAGACGTTGGGCGATGTTGGCCACGGCCGGCAGTGAGAACCGCTCGCTTCCCTGTACATAGGAGGCGATGTTCTGGCCGATCCCGATTAAAAGGACAGAGAGCGCAAGGAGGAGGATGGCGTCTCGGAGCTCGGGCGGGTATCCGAAGTACAGCGCCGCGAGTATGAGAAGCGGCAGCGCCAGGAGCCACAGGGCTGCCCTGATCACCAGCGTCGCCGCGAATGCTTCCTCGTAGCCGCTCGCGCGCTGGGACACGAGACGGGTCAGCTGCGTTCCGAGCCCGAACTCGACCGTCCAGGTCAAGAGCCCCGCGTAGGAGAGCGCCACGGCGAACTCGCCGAAGCGGGCCGGGCCGAGGTAGGTCGCCTGGGCGACGATGAACACGATCGCCGCGAGCCACATCACGGCCTGTGACGCGGCCAGGACACCGACGCTGCGTGCGATGCTCCGAAACAGACTCACGGCATCAGCGGGCGGCCGCAGCTCGCGACGGCGGGTAATGCGCGGCGACGCAGGCAGCGAGACCGAGCGTCGCCCCCAAAACGACCATCGTGCGGCTGTAGGTGAGGCCGAGGTCGACGGACGAGAAGACGACCTGCGAGACGATGAACGCGACGGGAAGCGCGAGGACCAGCCGGAGCGACGGCGCGTCCACTCGGCGGAACAGCGCCGCTCCCACGAGCGCCGCTCTCGCGACGAGGAACCACAGCGCGAACGCGCCGAGTGCGCCCGCTTTCAGCCACAGCCAGAGCAGCGCGTCGTGCGTGATGAAGCGCCAGTACGGGAATGGGATCTCGTCGGCCTGCCGCTCGAAGAGGTATCGCTGACCGACACCGACCCCGGTGAAGGGCACCTGCTGCATGGTGTAGGCGATGTTGTGGTGCTCGGTCTCGCGCCACGCGCTCGAGTACTGGTCGACCAGCGCGGTGGATGACGGGTCGAACACGGTGCGCATCGCTCGAAGGGGCTCGGCGGCCGGGCCCTCGGCATCCCAGAAGAGGACCGCGTAGCCGGCCAGCACGACGGTGGCGCAGACCGCCAGCAGCGCCGCGCGATGCGGATGCGTGAAGAACGCCAGGAGCACGATCGCGAAGAGCGTCACGCCCAGGGCGAGGAGGCCGACGCGACGGTTGGCAACAAGCTGTGCGATGAGGA
>DATEZK010000300.1:0-2409 GCA_035255665.1 Candidatus Limnocylindria bacterium | reverse complement strand
CCATCACCACCGCGCTCTCCAACTCGATGGGCTTCGGCGGGCACAACACGTCGTTGATCGTGCGGGCCGACACCGGGACATGAGCGCGCGCCGCGTCGTCGTGACCGGCGTCGGGGCCGTCACACCGCTTGGTCTCGATGTGCCAACGCTGTGGAGCGCTCTCGTCGCCGGACGCAGCGGGATCAGACGGATCAAATCCTTCGACGCCTCTGCGTTCGACACGAAGATCGCGGGCGAGGTTCAGGACTTCGATCCGACGCGTTACTTCGACCGGAAAGAGGTCCGACGCGCCGATCGATTCGCGCAGCTCGCGGTCGCCGCCGCCATCGAGGCGGTCGCCGACGCGAAGCTGGACGCGACGACCGACCGCGACCGCGTCGGCGTCTCGATCGCCACCGCCGCTGGCGGACTGGAGTCCGTGGTCGATACCGCGATCACCCTGCACGAGCGCGGACCCAGCCGCGTGTCGCCGTTCTTCGTGACGTCGTACATCGCCAACGCCGCGTCCGGTCTGGTGTCGCTGCGCTGGGGCTTCCGCGGCCCGAGCCTCACACACGTTTCCGCCTGCGCTTCGAGCTCGCATTCGCTAGGCGAGGCCGCCGAAGCGATCAAGCGCGGCCAGGTCGACGTCATCGTCGCGGGCGGATCGGAAGCCGTGATCGTGCCGGTCGCGGTCGCCGCGTTCAGCAACATGCGCGCGCTCAGCCGCCGCAACGACGAGCCCGAGCGTGCTTCGCGTCCCTTCGATCGGGATCGCGACGGCTTCGTTCTCTCGGAGGGCGCGGCGGTGCTGGTGCTGGAGGAGGCGGAGCACGCGGCGCGTCGCGGCGCGAAGAGCTATGGAGAGCTCATCGGGTACGGCGCCTCCGACGACGCGTATCACATGGCCGATCCAGCGCCCGGCGGTGTGGGCGGCGCCCTGTCGATGCGTGCGGCGATCGAGAACGCGGGCATCGCCCCCGCGGACGTCGGCTACATCAACGCGCACGGAACGTCGACCCCGGCGAACGATCGCGCGGAGACGTACGCGATCAAGGAGGTCTTTGGCGATCGCGCCCACAAGGTCATGGTCTCGTCGACGAAGTCGATGACCGGTCACCTGTTCGGCGGCGCGGGTGCCCTCGAGGCGATCATCTGCCTCCTCGCGCTTCGTGACGGCTGCATTCCGCCGACGATCAACTACGACACGCCCGATCCCGAGCTGGACCTCGACTTTGTGCCGAACACGGCACGCGCGGCAAAAGTGCGGATCGCGCTTTCGAATTCGATGGGTCTCGGCGGCACCAACGCCTCCCTGATCTTCCGAGCGCCGTGAAGGTAACGGGGCGCGACCGGCTCGGATCCTGCGCTAACGTGGACCGTCGTGAGTAGCGGGGGCGCAGCCGCCGCGCCGAGGCGGAGCGTGGCGATCACGGGTCTCGGAGTCGTGACTCCGGTGGGGAACGACATCGCGACGATGTGGGACGCACTGGTGCACGGCCGGAGCGGCATCGCCCGCATCGCCAGCTTCGATCCCACGCCATACGACTCGCAGGTCGCGGGCGAGGTCCGCGGGCTCGACATGAGCCAATACATGGACCGCAAGGAGCTCCGTCGCACGGACCGGTTCACGCATCTCGCAGTCGCCGCGGCGACCCAGGCGCTCCGGGACGCGAAGCTCGAGAAGCTCCCGGACGGGGGGCGCGCCGGCACCGCGATCAGCAGCGGTCTCGGCGGTATCGCGACGATGGTGGATCAGGTCATGGTCATGGACCAGCGCGGACCCTCGCGGCTCTCGCCGTTCTTCGTGCCGATGCTGATGGCGAACGCGGGCTCCGCGCAGGTCGCGATGCAGTTCGGGCTCAAGGGTCCGAGCCTCACGCACATCTCCGCGTGCGCGTCGAGCTCGCACGCGATCGGCGAGGCCGGCGACATCATCCGGCGCGGGCAGGCGGACGTGATGGTGGCCGGCGGGTCCGAGGCGTGCGCGATCCCGGTGGTCGTCGCGGCCTTCGCCGCGATGAAGACGCTCACGCGCCGTAACGACGACCCCGAAGGCGCATCGCGTCCGTTCGACAAGGACCGCGACGGCTTCGTGCTGTCGGAGGGCGCGGCGGTGCTGGTGCTGGAGGAGCGCGAGCACGCCCGCGCCCGCGGCGCGCGCATCTACGGCGAGCTGGTGGGCTACGGCGCCACCGCCGACGCGTACCACATCACCGCGCCCTCACCCGAGGGCGAGGGCAACGCCCGCGCGATGCGCATGGCCCTGGATGAGGCGGGTCTAAAGCCCGAGGAGATCGATTACATCAACGCCCACGGCACCTCGACCCAGCCCAATGACCGCGAGGAGACCGCGGCGATCAAGCAGGTCTTCGGCGAGCACGCCTACAAGCTGCTGGTCTCCTCGACCAAGTCGATGACCGGGCATCT
>DATEZK010000299.1:0-14860 GCA_035255665.1 Candidatus Limnocylindria bacterium | reverse complement strand
GCCCCAGGTCCCGCGCTTCCACGTCGAGCTTCGCGAGCACCTGCGCACGGAGAGCGGGATCCTGAAGTCGATCCGCGAGCAGGGCGAGGTCGACGAGGAGACCGAGGCAAAGCTCAAGGCCGACCTCGCGCAGTACCGCGAGCTCGCCGCTTTCGCGCAGTTCGGCTCGGATCTCGACAAGCAGACCCAGCAGCAGCTCCGCCGCGGCGAGCGGATCACCGAGATCATGAAGCAGCCGCAGTACCAGCCCCTGTCGCTGGTGCAGGAGGTCGTGATCATCTTCGCCGCGTCGAACGGCTACGTCGACGACGTGCCAGCCGGACGCGTGAGGGACTTCGAGCGCGACCTCTACCGCTTCATGGAGACGCAGCACAAGCCGCTCGCGGACAAGATCGCGAAGGAAAAGAAGTTCGACGCGGAGATCGAGAAGCAGGCGCGCGCGATGATCGAGGAGTTCAAGAAGACCGTCTCCTACGACGAGGCAAAAGCGGCCGTGGCCGCCCCGACGAAGTCGGATGGCAAGAAGCCCGACGAAACCAAGCCCGAGGCCGCCGAGACCGAGGCGAAGCCAGAGGAAAAGAAGCCCGCGGCGGCAAAGGCCTAGATGCCGAGCGAACGAGACCTGCGGAGGCGCGTCCGCTCGGTCAAGAACATCCAGCAGCTCACGCGCGCGATGCAGCTCGTCGCCGCTTCGAAGATGCGCCGCGCGCAGGAGGCCGTGCTCGCATCGCGTCCGTTCGAGCAGAAGCTGCGATCGGTCCTGAACGAGCTCGCGCCGTACGCGGATCCGGAGGTCAGCCCGCTGCTGCAGCGACGCACACCGGTCAAGAAGGTCGCCGTCGTGCTCATCACGACCGACCGCGGGCTCGTGGGCCCGATGAATGTGAACCTGCTTCGGATGGCACTGCGTTTCGCGCAGGAGCAGCCGGAGACCGCGTACCTCGCCGTCGGCAAGAAGGGCATCGGCTCGCTCCGCCGTCTGCGGACCCCCGTGATCGCAGAATTCCCGGGTATCCCGGACCGGCCGACCACGGTCGACACGAACGTCATCGCTCGTGTCGCGGTCGACGAGTTCACCAGCGGGAACGTCGATGAGGTCCACCTCGCGTTCACGCGTTTCATCAACACGCTCCGCCAGGAGCCGACGATCCGCCGGATCCTTCCACTCGTGCCCGAGGAGGAGGACATCGACGACCTGCCGCCGATCCAGTATCTGTTCGAGCCCGATCCGCAGGCCGTGATGGATGTCATCCTGCCGCGCTTCATCGAGATGTCCGTGTATCAGGCGATCCTCGAGTCGAAGGCCTCGCAGTTCTCCGCTCAGATGGTCGCGATGCGCAACGCGACCGACGCGGCGGACGACATCATCGGCGACCTCACGCTTGCGGCGAACAAGGCGCGCCAGACGCGCATCACCAAGGAAATGCTTGAGATCGCTTCGGGCGCCGAAGCGCTGAAGGGGTAGCAAAGATGGCAGTGAAGACACCCGTGAAGAAGAAGGCAACGACCGGGACGGGCGAGATCGTCCAGATCATCGGGCCGGTCCTCGACGTGCGCTTCGAGGAGGGCGAACTGCCGGAGATCTACCACGCCCTCACCGTCAAGCGGGAGGACAAGAGCGGCGAGGTGGTCACCGCCGAAGTCCAGCAGCACCTCGGGAACAACTGGGTGCGCGCGGTCGCGATGCAGTCCACCGACGGCCTGCGGCGCGGTATGAAGGTGACCAACACCGGCGGTCCGATCACGGTGCCGGTCGGAAAGGACACGCTCGGGCGGCTCTTCAACGTCGTCGGCGAGCCCATCGACGGCAAGGGGCCGGTGAAGGGCGAGCGACGCGACCCCATCCACCGCGCACCGCCGTCCTTCGCCGATCAGGCGACGACCGCGGAGATCTTCGAGACGGGTATGAAGGTGATCGACCTGATCTGCCCGTTCCTCAAGGGTGGGAAGTCCGCCGTCTTCGGCGGTGCCGGCACCGGAAAGACGATCGTGATCCAGGAGCTGATCCGCAACGTCGCCGCCGAGCATGGTGGCTACTCGATCTTCTGCGGTGTCGGCGAGCGCTCGCGCGAGGGCACACAGCTCCTCGGCGAGATGCGCGAGTCAGGCGTCATCGACAAGATGTCGATGGTCTTCGGCCAGATGAACGAGCCGCCGGGCGCGCGTCTGCGAGTCGCGCTCACGGGTCTCACGATCGCCGAGTACTTCCGCGACGAGGAGGGACGCGACCTCCTCATCTTTATCGACAACATCTTCCGTTTCACGCAGGCGGGATCCGAAGTGTCGGCGCTTCTCGGCCGCATGCCGAGTGCCGTGGGTTACCAGCCGACGCTAGCGACGGAGATGGGGGAGCTGCAGGAGCGCATCACCTCGACCAAGAAGGGTTCGATCACCTCGCTGCAGGCCGTCTTCGTGCCGGCGGACGACTACACGGACCCGGCGCCGGCGACCACGTTCGCGCACCTCGACGCCTCGATCCGCCTCGAGCGTTACCTGACCGAGCTCGCGCTCTATCCCGCGGTCGATCCGCTCACGTCGACGAGCCGCGCGCTCGACCCGCTGATCGTCGGACAGGAGCACTACGAGGTCGCGCGCGAGACGCAGCGCGTGCTGCAGCGGTACAAGGACCTGCAGGACATCATCGCGATCCTCGGCGTGGACGAGCTGTCCGATGACGACAAGCTGCTCGTCGCGCGCGCCCGGAAGATCCAGCGTTTCCTCGCGCAGCCCATGTTCGTCGCCGAGCAGTTCACCGGTCTGTCCGGCGTGTACGTGAAGGTGCCCGACACGGTGCGCAGCTTCAAAGAGGTGCTCGAGGGCAAGCACGACGATCTCCCGGAGCAGGCGTTCTTCAACGTCGGGACGATCGAGCAGGCCCGCGAGAAGGGCGAGCGGATGGCGAAGGAGAGCACGTAGCCGTGCCGCTTCGTCTCGAGATCATCACGCCAGAGCGCGTCGTCTACACCGACGACGTCGATATGGTCATCGCGCCCGCAAGCGAGGGATACGTCGGGATCCTGCCGCACCATGCGCCGCTCCTCACGACCCTCGGGCCAGGCGAGTTCCGGGTGAAAAAGGGCGGTGTCGAGCAGGTCCTGGCCGTGTTCGGCGGCTTCATGGACGTCCGGGGCGACCGCGTGGTCGTCCTCACCGAGGATGCTGAGCACGCGGAGGAGATCGACGCGAAGCAGGCGCAGGACGCCCGCGACCGTGCCCAGCAGGCGCTGCAGGCCGGGCCGATGTCCGCCGCCGACGAGGCCCGCGCGCGAGCCAGCCTCCAGCGAGCCCTTGTCCGCATCCGGGTCAGTGAGCGGAGGCGCCGCCGCACCTAACTGGCGTTCGCTTTCCGGTGCGGATACATTGCGCGCGGCGCGCGCAGTGGCGCGCCCGGCGGAGTGGTAGTTGAGGGGTTTGGCGTTCCTTCTGATCGGTGTCGTTCTGCTCGCCTCGTGCGCGGGCGCTTCCGTCGTGCCAACGACAACCGACGCTCCCGACACGGAGGAGGACGCGGCACCGACGGCGATCCCGACCTCGGTCGTGAAGCCGACCGCGCAACCCACACCCGAACCGCGTCTGTACGCGAAGCTCCGCGTGTTCATCGCATCGGAGAGCACCGACTCCGTCGTGGTGCTCGAGGGCACGCCCGAGGGGCAGTACGCGCAGGTCGGGAAGATCGCGGTCGGACGGCTGCCGCATCAGATGGCGGTCTCACCCGATGGGAAGTTCGTCGCGGTCAACAACCGCATGGCGAACACGACATCCGTGATCGACCCGATCGCGATGAAAGAGGTCGCGCGCATCCCCGTGGGAAAGCAGCCGCACGGCATCATCTGGTCCCCGGATTCGAAGACGCTGTTCGTCGCGCACGAGCGAGACAACTACATCGCGCGTTTCGAGGCTGGGACCTGGAAGTCGATAGGCCCGCTCATGGTCGGCGTGCCGCAACACGTGCTCGTGTTCAACTCGGCGCGGCCGACTGAGCTCTGGTTCACCGTCACGAACTCGAACGAGAACGACCATCTGCGCGTCTACGACCTCGAGACAAGGAAGGTCACCCGCGTGCAGGTCAACGACGTGCACGACGCGTACTTCACTCCCGATGGCAGCGAGATCTGGTCGAGCTCGTCAGGATTCCTGGAGAAGCCGTCGGACCGGATGGTCATCTATGACCCCATCACCAGGAAGGTCAAGCAGGAGCTTCGTCTCCCGGGCCGCTATCCCTTCCACACGCTCAAGGCTTTCCAGGACGGCGTCTTCCATCCCGACAGCGGCAGCGTGATGGTGCTGTCCGATCACATCGGACCGTCCCTCGTCTGGATGGACTGGCGCGAGCGCAGGATCCTGAGCGAGACAAAGCTCGGCGGGCATCCATTCCATTCGACTTATGACCCCGAGGGCTCGCGGCTTCTCGTGACGTCGAACGTCGACGGAATGGTGAACGTGATCGACATGAAGACGCGTCAGGTCGTGCAGAAGCTGCCCGTGACCAAGGCGCATGGGATCGCATCGGTGGGGATCGCCGCGCCGTAGTCTTTCCGGCGATGCTTGTGCGCCTTCTGGCGACGGTCTTCAACTCGTTCCCCGTTCGTTGGCAGCGGCGTTTCATGTCGGCCGCGAACGATCGTTTCCTCGTCGGCGTCACAGGACTCGGAGTGGACGCGAAGGGCCAGGTCCTGCTCGCGCGGCACCGCTTCGGCGCGCCGCAGTGGCGGTTCCTCGGCGGCTTTCTGCATCCGCGCGAGCGGGTCGAGGATGCCCTCGCGCGGGAGGTCCTGGAGGAAACGGGCCTCGTCATCGAAGTCGGGCCGGTCCTCGAGGTCGTCACGGGTCACCGCTGGCAGCGTGTCGAGATCGTCTTCGCGTACCGCGTGCTGTCCGGAGCGACCGCCCTCACCAGCGAGATCGAAGAGCTGCGCGGCTTCGACCCCGACGCCTTGCCCGAGGTGCGCGCCGACCAGCGCGGGCTCATCGAGCGGCATGCGGCGGCTTCGATCGCATGGGCGCAAAGCCGATGAGGGTTCAGCGCATCGACCACGTCGTCCTCACGGTCGCGGACGTTGATCGAACGCTCGCGTTCTACGAGCGCGTGCTCGGCATGACACCCATGTCGTTCGGCGAGGGTCGGCGGGCCCTCGCCTTCGGCGATCAGAAGCTGAACCTCCATCAGGCTGGTCACGAGTTCGAGCCGAAGGCGCAACGGCCGACACCCGGCGCGATCGATCTGTGCCTCGTGACCGACGTTCCGCTTGATGAGGTGGCCGCGCATCTGCACGCGGAGTCTGTCGCGATCGAGCACGGTCCAGTCGACAAGATCGGCGCGCGCAGCGCCCTCCGTTCGCTGTACTTCCGCGATCCGGACGGCAACCTCATCGAGGTGTCGAACGAGATCGCCGCTTCGCGATGAGCGAGCTCACGGCGGCCGACCGGGCGTGGAACAGGGCGACTGAGCGGAAGCGGCACGGCAGGCCCGGCGATGCGGCGTTGTCCGCCCTCCTTTCGGCGCACGGGCTGGTCATGAACGGCGGCGTGCTGCACTGCGTCGAGCTTCTCTCCGAAGAAGAGCTCCGTGAGGCGATCGCGGGCTACCGGTACTTCGGAGTTGAGGTGGGCCCGGTCTTCCAGCGCGCTAAGGCCGCACGCCCGGAAGAGACCCGCGAACTCGAGTCAACGCTCGATGAGCAGTACGAGCGGATCGCCGATGACGGTCGGCTCATGGCGGCGTTCCAAGCGCACTACGCGGAACATCCAGAAGCCTACGAATCCAGTTGAACGCGGAGCGCGCCTTTGCCGAGCTGTTGAGCCAGATGCATGGCGAGCAATGTGAAGTGATCGACGCGCGCCCGGAGCCCGACGGACCGCAGGGCTACTCTGGTTCCCAGGTCAGCTACTACCAAGTCAAGAGTCGGGGAGCGGGTGGCCAGGCCCGCCAGGATCGACTGGTGGTGAAGCAGGCCTCGCTGCTCGAACGACGTCTCGTCCACCACCTGTTATGGCAGAGCTGTGCCGTTCCGCCGGCGGTGATTCCCGACCTCGTCTCGAGTGAACGCGCGCCGATGTACATGCCGTTCACCGATGCGCGCCCGCCGTATGCGGAGGGCAACGGCAGTCCGCTCACCGCGTCCATCGCCGAGGGTCTCGCCGGCATCCACGCAGCCAACATCGGGCAGCCGCCCGAGTGGCTTCCGCACGCCTCCGTGGACTTCCCCGGCCGCCTGTGGCTGAAGGCATGGCACGAACAGTGGGAGGCGAACCTTGCCCAGCCCGAATTCGCGGCAGAGTTCAAGCGCTACACCGCACAGCTGGAGGCCGCGGACGAACGGCTGCTCCGCGCGCTCGTCACCCTGGTGCAGGAGGGCACCTGCCTCACCGTGCTGAACGTCGACCTGATCCCGGACCACGTTCGGCTTTGGCGCGGCCGCGCCTGCTTCATTGATTGGGAACAGTCGTCGTACGGGCCGCTCTACCTCGACCTGCCCAATGCGTTCAACGTCGAAACTGTGCTGACCTACCGCGACGCGCTGGCTCGCCGCGGCCACGCGATTCCCGAGGTCGAGTTCCTCGAGCGCTTTCACGAGATCAGCCCCTACATGGGCCTTCGCTACCTGGGCTTCGCACTGTGGCAGTGGGCTCAGGGGGGCACCGAGCGCAAGCGCGGCCGGTGGTTCCTGTATTACACGCTGCACCTCGCGCTGCATGGGCGCTGAAGCAGCTCAGCCGTCTCCGAGGGCGGCAATGATCTCCTTTATGTGGCCGTAGTGCTCGAACTCGTGCTCGAGGAGCCGTCGCATGACCTTCCGTGTCGTGAAGCGGTTCGGTCCGACCTTGTGGTCGACCCAGTCGTCCGGCTCCATCACGCTGAAGCGTTGGAACACCAACCGGTGCGCGGCCTGAAAGGCGTTGAACGGATCGGCCGGCCACTTCTCCAAGCGCGATAGCAACGTGATGTCGGTCTGCAGCATGTGCTCCAGCGCCTGCCGCACGCTCCATGTCTTCTCATTGGGTGGCGTCTCGATCTGCTCGGACGTCAGCCGTGACAGCAGCGCCATGACCGTGGCGCGTGATGCCTCGTACTGATGGAGGAAGTCGCGTATCTCGTGCTCCTCGAGCCGCTGGTCTTCTCCGGGGAACACGGAGTCGGCGGGTGTCTCGCGGACCGGTAAGGCGGCGGGGTCGATCGACTTCCAGCGGTCTGTGGACACGCCTCGTGCGGAAAGCATGTCGAGGTACTCACTGAATGCCCGCCTCACGTTCGTGACGGCTTCATCGCGCGTCTTGCCCGACGCGTTGCATCCTGGGACCGCGGGGATCCTCGCGATGAAGTACGTCTCCGAACCTGCGACGTAGATCGCGGGGTCGATCACGCCAGCATCCACACTTTGACACCGCAGTCGGGGCGCAGCGAACGCGCGGTTCCATCCACGCTCACGCGCAGGATTCCGGGGCGCTGCTCGATCATCTCGAGCGTCACGCCCGGGCGGACGCCCTGCGTGTCGAGGTACTCGAGGAATCCCGGTTCGTGCTCGAACTGGTCGGGGATCCGCTCGACGGTGGCGCGCTCGCCGACAGCGAGACGCTCGAGCGGTCGCGTTGGACGCGGCGTCGCGCCGGGCATCGGGTTGCCGTGCGGGCAGGTCTGCGGATTGCCGAGGACACGCACCAGGCGCTCCTCCATCTCCGGCGACATCGCGTGCTCGATGCGCTCTGCCTCCTCGTGCGTCTTCCACCACTCGTAGCCGAGTAGGTCGACGAGCATTCGCTCCGCCAGCCGATGCCGCCGCACGATCGAGCTGGCGGCCGCGTAGCCGGACTCCGTGAAACGGACCTCTTTGCGCTCGTCCAGACGCACCAGGCCGTCTCGCTCGAGCCGGTGGACCATCTCGGACACGGCCGGAGGGGAGATACCCAGGAATTCGGCGAGGCGCGCGCTGATCACCTGCCCGCCCTCGTCGGCGAGCGTGTACACGGCTTGGAGGTACTCCTCGGTCGCTGGAGACGCCTGAGTCGTCATTGTTGACCTCCAAGGTAGGAAATTGTTAGGCTGCCCTTAGGTCAGTTAGGCGACCCTAATACGGTCGTCGGAATGAACCGAGTATCGCACCGGAGTCGAAGGCACACATGAAGGCGCTGAGGACCCCCTTCGCACTCTTGCTGATCACGTCGATCGCCTTCTCAGCGTGTGCGCCACTGGGCGCGCCGCAGGGCGCAGCGCAGCCAAAGATCGTCATCGCCGTCCAGCCAACTGCGACGGCCGAGCAGCTCTCCGCCAGCGCGAAAGATCTCGGGACATTCCTGACGGGGAAGATGGGCCGCGAGGTCGAGCTCGTCTTCCCAACGACGTACGCGGGCGTCGTCGAGTCACTGCGCTTCGGGCACGCGCAGGCGGCGTTCATGAGCGCGTGGCCGGCGCGGCTGGCCTGGAAGCTCGCCGAGGGGGACGTCGCGCTCGCTGAGATCCGCGAGGTCGTCATCGGGCAGGACAAGAAGGAGGAGACCTTCTACTTCTCCTACTGGGTCGTTCCGAAGAACAGCACGATCACGAAGCTCGAAGACCTGCGCGGAAAGCGCGCCGTCTTCCCGAGCCAGCTTTCGACATCGGGATATGTCGCGCCACTGGCGCGCCTCATCGAGCTGGGGCTCGTCGCGAAGCCACCGGCCGGCAGAGAAGCCGATCCGAAGACATTCTTCGGGCAGGTGGCATTTGCGGGCGGCTACCAGCAGGGGTGGGAAGCGCTGAAGGCGGGTCAGGCCGACGTCGCGATCATCGCCGGCGACGTCGCGGAGAAGCTCTATCGCGAGGTCCTGGACGGCACGAAGGTCATCGAGCAGCAGGGTCCCGTCCCGTCGCACTCCGTGGTGTTCGCGAAGCAGCTGGACGCGAAGACGAAGCAGCAGCTGAAAGACGCGCTGCTCGAGCTGGGGAAGCCGGAGCATCGAGATCTCATGCGGAAGTTCATCTCCGGGATCTTCGTGGGCTTCAGGGCCACGACGGCCGAGGAGCACCTGGCGGCCCTGGCGAAGTACCTCGATACGACACAGCTCGCTTTCGTCGAACCGTTGCGCTGACCTACAGCACCCCTGTGGGTCTGACGGCGGCGCTCCGGGTCCACGACGTGTGGCTGTCCTATGTTCCCGGCCGACCGGTGCTTCGCGGCGTCAGCCTTGATGCGGACGCGGCTGCGGTGACGATGGTCCTGGGTAAGAGCGGCAGCGGTAAGACCACTCTGCTCAAGCTGTGCAAGGGGCTCCTGTCGCCTCAGCGAGGCGACGTGCGCGTGCTGGGCGAGCCGGTCGTCTCGACGCAGGGTCGCGGCCGGCTGGATCCGCGCGTGGCTTACATCCCTCAGCAGCTCGGGCTGGTGCGGACCCTCACCGCGCTGGACAACACCGTCACCGGCGCGCTCTCGCGTGTTGGAGCGATTCCGAGCCTTCTGAAGCTCATGCCGGAGAACGAAGTAGGGCATGCCCGCGAGCTCCTTGCGCGCCTCGGCATCGGCCACAAAGCGGATGAGAAGGTGTACGCGCTGTCGGGCGGCGAGCGGCAACGCGTGGCCATCGCCCGCGCCCTGATGCAGCAGCCACGTGTGCTCCTCGCGGACGAGTTCATCTCTGACCTCGACCCGCTGACGAGCGCCGAGATCATGGCGATCGTCCGCGACATCGTCGCATCGGGCGTGGCAGTCGTGATGACGACCCATGAGATGGACGTGGTCCGCGGGCATGCGGATCACGTGATCGTTCTCCGCGACGGCGAGAAGGTGCTCGACACGCAGGGAGTGCCCGACGCCGAGGCCATCACGTTCGCGCTGAGGTGATGATGCGCCGCCGCGGGTCCATCGTCGTCGTGTCGCTGTTCGTGCTGCTGGCGCTCGCGCTCGCGGACGTCGGACTGCTCGATCCGCTGCGGATCGCGCGCGGCGTGCGGAATCTCGGCGAGTTCGCCGCGGCGCTGTTCCCGCCGGACCCGAGCTCACTCCCGACGTTGGCCGAGGCGATGTTCGAGACGATCGAGATCGCGTTCGTTGGGACGGCGATCGGGTTCGCGCTCGCGTTGCCGCTCTCGCTCGCGGCGAGCCCGGTCCTTTTTGGGCCGGCGGTGACGGCGCCGGTGAAGGTCGTTCTCGCCGCTGTGCGGACCGTGCCGGCGCTGTTCTGGGCGATCGTCTTCGTCGTGGCGGTGGGCCTTGGCCCGGCCGCCGGCGCTCTGGGCGTCGCCCTGTACTCCCTTGGCTATCTGGGAAAGCTGCTCTACGAGACCTTCGACGGCGTCGACCCGGAGGTCGTCGAGGCGGTCCGGAGCGTCGGTGCGTCGCGCTCGCAGCTCGCGCGCTATGCCCTGATCCCGGAAGCCGCCAATGGGATCCTCGCGCAGCTGCTCTTCATGTTCGAGTACAACGTCCGCGCGTCGGCGATCATGGGATTCGTTGGCGCAGGGGGCATCGGCTTCTACATCCTTGGATACCTGGGACTGCTGCGCTACGACCTTCTTATGAGCGCGCTCCTCCTCACGCTGCTCGTCGTGGTGGCGATCGATCGTGCGAGCTCGATCGTCCGACGGATGTTCCTTTACCCGGTCGCACCGATGCCGCCGGCGGAGTAGGCCACACCATCCGCCGCGGATCATCGCGTGGCGACCACAACACGCGCACCTCAGCGACGTTCTAGATTGAGCCCACATGTTCACCAAGCAGATCGGTATCGACCTAGGCACCGCGAACGTGATCGTCTATGTGCGCGGCAAGGGGATCGTCCTCACCGAACCGTCCGTGGTCGCCCTCGCCCACGACGATGGGTCGCCACGGCCGCGCATCGTCGCGGTCGGCGAGGAAGCGCGGCTCATGCTGGGCCGGACGCCGGGGAACATCACAGCGCAGAAGCCGATGCGAGACGGCGTCATCGCCGACTACGTCATCACCGAGTACATGCTCAAGTACTTCATCCAGAAGGTCTGCGGGCCCGTCAACTTCTTTCGCCCCGAGCTGATGATCTGCGTCCCCTCCGGTGTGACGAGCGTCGAGCGGCGCGCGGTGAAGGACGCGGCGATACGTGCGGGGGCGCGCGTCGCACACCTGATCGAGGAGCCGCTCGCCGCGGCGATCGGCGCGAACATCCCGATCTCGGGTCCGAGCGGGAACCTCATCATCGACATCGGCGGCGGCACCGCGGAGATCGCGGTGATCTCGCTCGGCGGCATCGTCGTGTCGCGAAGTGTTCGCGCCGCGGGCAACAGGCTCGACGAGGCGATCGCGAACTTCGTTCGCAAGCGATACAACCTCATGATCGGCGAGCGCACCGCCGAGGACGTGAAGATCCAGATCGGATCCGCGATGCCGATGGACCAGGAGCTGACGATGGAGGTCCGTGGCCGCGATCTCATCGCCGGCCTCCCGCGGACGATCACCATCGGAAGCAACGAGATCACCGAGGCGATGGACCCCGTGCTGCAGCAGATCATCACCGCCGTGAAAGCCGTCCTCGAGGAGACGCCGCCGGAGCTGGCGTCCGATGTCATCGACAAGGGGATGGTGCTGTCCGGTGGGGGCGCGCTCCTTCGCAACATGGACAAGCTGCTGACACAGGTCACCGGTGTCGCGTGTTACGTCGCCGAGAACCCGCTGTATTGCGTCGCGAAGGGGACCGGCCTCGCGCTCGAGCACATCGACTTCTTCCGCAGAAGCCTCGTCGCCGTCCGTTAAGGTCGTGTCCGCGCGGGTGGACGTGCTCGGCGTGGGCTTCGACCGCGTCGCCCTCGCCGCGGCGGTGGAGCGCATCCTGCGCCGCGTCGAGGCGGGGGAGCGCACCTTTGTCATCACCGCGAATCCGGAGTTCGTCATGCTCGCGCGCCAGGATGCCGCGGTCGCGCAGATCGCACGCGACGCGCACCTGGTGGTCGCCGACGGGAGCGGCGTCGTCGCCGCGTCGCGCCTCCTGGGCGACCCTCTGCCACGCGTGCCCGGACGCCTCCTCGTCGACGCGCTCATCCCTCATCTCGCGCAGCGTCGTACGCCGATCTTCTTTCTCGGGGCGGCGCCCGGCGTCGCCGAGCGCGCCGCGGCCGAGCTGCGCCGCCGCGCGCCCGGCCTCGTCGTCGCTGGCGTGCATGCGGGCTCGGCGGAGCCGGAGCAGGACGCTGAGGCCGTGGCACGAGTCCGTGACACCGCGGCTCAGGTGCTGTTCGTCGCGTATGGGATGCCGAAGCAGGAACGATGGATCGCGCGCAATCTGCCCGAACTGCCGGGAGTGCGTCTCGCGATCGGTGTGGGCGGCGTGTTCGATCAGCTGGCCGGTGTCCAGAGGGTCCCACCGGCCGCTCTGCACGCGATCGGCCTCGAGTGGCTCTGGCGACTCGCGCGCGAGCCCTGGCGCTGGCGCCGGCAACGCGTTCTGCCGCTGTTCGCGCTGCTCGTCCTGCGCAAACGACTGATCGGCCGATGAAGCTCGCGCTCGCGCACGAGTACTTCGCCGCGCGCGGTGGCGCCGAGCATGTCGTCGACGTGCTGCATGCGATGTGGCCCGAGGCGCCGGTCTACACGTTCTTCCACGATCGCCGGCGCTACGGCGAACTCGCGGGCTGGGATCTGCGGACGAGCTTCCTGCAGCAGTTCCCCATCGGGGGCGGCCTCCATCGCGTGCTCCTCCCGCTCTATCCGAGCGCCGCGCGCCGCCTCCGCGTCGCCGAGGACACCGAGTGCGTGCTTGTGTCGACTAGCGCGTTCATCAAAGGACTCGCGCTGCCTGAGAGCACCGTGGAGGTCGCGTACTGCCACTCGCCGACCAGATATCTCTGGGACTGGAGCGACGAGTACGTTCGCGAGGAGGTCCCCGCGCCACTGCGCGGGCCGGTCGCCGAGCTGCTGGCCGGTCTCCGCGAGACCGACCGCGCCTTCGCCACGCGCGTCGATCGCTGGATCGCGAACTCGTCGGTCGTCGCAGATCGCATCCGCCGCTACTACGGACGAGAGAGCGAGGTCGTGCATCCACCGATCGACGTCGACGCGTTCACTCCGCAGCGCGAGCGTGGGGACTTCTGGGTCTACGTCGGCCGGTTGTCCGCGTACAAGCGCGCCGACATCGCCGTCCGCGCTTTCGCGACGCTCGGCATGCGGCTGGTGGTCGTGGGCGAAGGACGCGAGCGCGGCTCGCTCGAGGCGATCGCACGTGACAACGTTGCTTTCGCGGGACGGCTCGATGACACAACGCTGCGTCAGCTCCTGGGCGCCGCTCGCGGCCTCATCTTCCCGGCCGAAGACGACTTCGGGATCGTCTGCGTCGAGGCGCTCGCGTCCGGTGCGCCGGTCGTCGCGCTCGCGGCCGGCGGCGCTCAGGAGATCGTGCGGGACGGGATCGATGGGGCGCTCGTCGCCACGCCGGACGTGGACAAATTCACCGAAGCGGTGCTGCGTGTCGAGCACCGCGCATGGGATGTCGAAGAGTTGCGTCGTTCCGCACGCCGTTTCGATGTGTCACGATTCCGTGACCGCATTCGCGCGATCGTCGACGACGCGCACGCGCATGGGCGGACGAAGCAGGGGACCGTATGAGCAAAGTCAAAGTCGATATGCATACGCACAGCGAGTACTCGCCCGATAGCCGCACGCCGCTGAAGCGGCAGGCCGCCGCGGTCAAGGCTGCCGGGCTGCACGTCGTTTGCGCGACCGATCACAACACGATCGAGGGCGCGCTGCGGCTCCGCGAGCTTGCCGACGGCTTTCGGGTGATCGTCGGTGAGGAAGTCAGCAGCAGGGACGGCGAGATCGTCGGCCTGTTCCTCGAGAAGGAGATCCCGCGCGGTCTCACCGCGGAGGAGACGATCGCGCGTATCCACGATCAGGGCGGTCTCGTCTCCGTGCCGCACCCATTCAGCCGCAATCGCACGTTCCACATCCGGCGGTCCGTGCTCGAGCGCGTGTGGAAGGACATCGACTGCATCGAGGTCTTCAATGCCCGGGAGGCCTTCACGAGCGACAACGTGCGTGCGGCGGCCTTCGCCAAGGAGAAGGACATCCCGGGGGCCGTCGGCAGCGACGCGCATCGCGCGTCGGAGATCGGGCGCGCGTGGGTCGAGGTCGAGGATTTCACCGGCCGCGACGACTTCATCGCGGCGCTGCGCGAGGGTAGCGTGATCGGGAAGCTGACCGGCAACTACATCCATCTTCTGACGCGCTTCGACGTGATGCGAAAGTGGTGGACGCGACGACGCGCGAAGAGCGGCGCGTAAAGTCCGCGCGCTCGACGCGTTTCGAGCGCCGGACTCATGTCGAGGACCCGACCATCGAGCAGCTCGCCGAGGTCGCGGAGCGTACCGACGACTTCGCCGTACGCAGGCAGCTCTTCGGGATGCGCGAGCTCGTCTCGACGGTCATCCCGCTGGGCCTCATCGCGCTCTTCGCGGGACGCGTCGACTGGTCGGAGGCCGGTGCGACGATCGCCGGGTCGAACATCCTCCTGGTCGGCTGCGCGCTCGTCGTGTATTACGCGACGTTCCCGCTTCGCGCGGTGCGCTGGGCGCGGCTGCTGCGCGAGGGCGGCGCCGAGGTCGGATGGCGCGACCTCGTGCGGATCCTGCTGCTCGGGTGGTTCGTCAACAGCCTCGTGCCCGCAAAGCTCGGCGACCTCTACCGGTCGTATCTGGTGAAGCGACGCTTTGGGATCTCGTTGTCGCGAACGGTCGGCGTCGTCGTCGCGGAGCGGCTGCTCGATCTCGTCGTCGTCTTCGGTCTTCTGGTGCTCGGCGGATACGTCGCGTTCGGCCGCACCGTTCTTCCCGACCTCTGGATCGTCTATGTGACCGGGGCGGTGCTCGGCCTGCTCATCGCGATAGGACTCGTCGCGGTCTACGCGCTCGGCCCGCGGATCGCTCGGT
>DATEZK010000298.1:0-6094 GCA_035255665.1 Candidatus Limnocylindria bacterium | reverse complement strand
CACGGCACGTCCGATCGGTCCGCTCGCCACGTCCCACGAGATGGACGCATGTCGTTGCGTTTTTGCTCGCACCAGCTCGCCGGACATCTCGCGCTGCCCGACCGCGGTCCCCGCCGCGCCCGTCGCGGCGACGAGCTCGAGACCACCGGTGGGCACCGCGGCGTAGAGCAGGGCGGCGTCGCCCGGCACGACCTCGAGCGCGCCCTCCGCGAGCAGTCGCAGCACATCGGGTGTCGGACCCGCCGCCAGGGCGAGCGCGACCTCGGCGAGCGCGCCAAGCCGTCGCCCACGAGGATCGAATCGACCGCGGACGAGGCGCATCGCACCGAAGCCGGCGCCGATCCCCATGAGCGCGAGCGCGCCGAGACCGTTGCCGCCCACGCGAAGGATCGGCTCGCCGAACTCGTGACCGGTGCCCGCCCATAGCGCGAGATTCGCGAGGACCGCGAGGATCCCGGCCACCACTCCGAGCTCGGGCCCGAAGAGCGCACCGGCTATCGCGACAGGGATGAAGGCAAGGAGGGCCGCGGACGCGCCGAAGGCGGGCTCGAACAGGAGGAACGCACCGGCGTAGGCGACGAGCAGGATGCCCAGCGTGGCGATCGCGCGCTGTCGTCGCGCGAGGCCGCCGAACGCGCGCGACACGCCGCGCGCGGTGACGACGATGCGCGCGGCTTCTGGTGGAGCAGGTGCTTGGGGCTTAGCGACGCGACGGATCTCGGCGAGCAGCGTCCTAAGTGGTGTGTCTTTCGGGACGAACGCCGCAACGCCCACAGCAAGGGCTTGATCGCGGATGCCTTCGTCGAGCGTGAACATGACAACGGCGGTGTCAGGCGCGTCCGTGCGCAGGCGAGCGGCCACGTTGAGTCCGAGCTCACCGGGCATGCGGTGATCGAGGACGATCACATCCGGCCTGAGGTCAGTCGCGAGGCGAAGGGCCTCGGTGCCATCCGTCGCCATGCCGATCGTCACGAGGTCGTCGCTGGCCGCGATGGCGCTGCGAAGGCCCTCGCGGACCATCGGGTTATCGTCGGCGATGATCAGGCGGATCTGCCGTTGCGCCGGTGCCGGGTTGTCGGGAACTTCGCGCGCGCGCTCCTGGCGAGCGAGGGCGCGATCGATGTCGGCGCGACCCGCATAGCCGAGACCCATGAGGATCGTGCCCAGCGGCACGCGCTTGCCCTGCCGAAGACGCTGTTCGGCAAGCGCGCGCTCGAGCTGCTGCGGCTGGATCACGCCCGCGTCGACGAGGAACAACCCGAGGCCAGGGTCTGGCGTCGGTTGATCGAGAACGAGCTGCAGCATCCGCACGAGATCGAGTGGACCGAACGGCTTCACGATGTACGCCGTCGCCCCGACCGCGCTCGCGAACGCGCGGCTCTCCGGATCATCGCGCGCCGTCAGCATCACAACGCGCACGTCGCGCGTCGCTCCGGTGCTTCGCAGCTCACGGCACACGACGAATCCGTCGCGCGCGCTTCCTTCGAAGAGCACGTCGAGCAGGACGATCTCCGGGTGATCGCGGCGCGCGACGGTGAGCGTCTCTTCAGGCGTCGTCGCTTCGAGCACGCGCCAGCCCTGCGCCATGAGCGTCACGCGGACGAGCGCGCGGACCGCCCGGTCGTCGTCCGCGACGAGCACCGTGGGCACGTGCGCATCCGGACGCTTCGCCTCGTCACTCACCGTGGTCACTGTCGGGCCTTTGCGGACCGCCGGTCAAGCCTGTCTTTAGTGGCGGTCAATGAAATCGCCAAGCGGCACACGCGAGCAACGACCTCGTAACGACGTAACTCATATGCGGCGCGTAGCCCCTACTGCTCGCTGCTCAGACGACCGACGATGTCCATCAGCCCACTCTCCACTGAGTGAAGAAATGTCTCGCGCTCATCGCACTTCTGCTCTCCGCGTGCGGAAGCACGACGACGTCATTGACCTCTCCACACCCGAGCCAAGCGCAGCCGGAAGCTGCAGCGGAAACGGTCGCCGTCGCGAGCCACACCGCCGGCCCTCGACCTGGAGCGCAGGCCGCTGCGCCGGCGCTGATCGTGACGCCGGAGACGGCCGATCGGATCGATGCCCTGCTCACGCGCCAGAGCGGACGCGCCGCGGTGATCGTGGCCGGTGGCCGCTCCGGCGAGATGCTCTATGCGGTCGGCGCCGACGAGCCGGTCTTCGCGGCGTCCCTCTACAAGCTCGGCGTCCTACTCGAAGCCGAGCGCCGCATCGACGCGGGGACGTTGCATCCGGCGGACCTGATCACAGTGACCGCCGCCGATCAGTCGGAGAGCGGATCGTTCACCGCCACGGGGAGCGTGCTCACCGTCGACGAGGCGCTGGAGCGCACGATCGTTCTTTCGGACAACGCGTCGGCGCTCGCGCTGATCCGGCGACTTGGCATCGCGAACGTCCAGGCGACTCTCGACCGTGAAGGGATCTATCTGCGCTTCACCGCTGACGGCGCCATCACGACGGCACGAGGCATCGCGACGTTCTTTGGAGAGCTGGTCCGCGGATCACTCGTTTCACGCGATGCGAGCGCCCGGATGCTGGCGCGACTCTCGCGACAGCGGACCGTGGATCGGCTGCCGGCGGCCCTGCCCGCGGGCGCCGTGCTCGCGCACAAGACCGGCAATCTGGGTTTCGCGACACACGACGCCGGGATCGTGACGGGCCCGGGCGGCGCTCCGATCGTGCTGGTCGTGCTGACGTGGGACTCCGCCGAGCGGGATGCGATCTATCTCATAAGGGAGATCGCGCTGCTCGCGTATCAAGGGCTCGCGCGGACGTAGACGGCCGACCGGCCCTCTCATACGCTGCGGTGCGGTGGATGTGGGGAGCCTGCGAAGGGCAGCAATGATCGCGGCGGCACCTCGGGTGCCTGCGGCGAAGCATCGCCATCACGTCGTCATCGCCGCCGCCGGGGTCTTGGCCCTCATCGCCCTGAACATCGCGGTGTTCCTCGCACCGATCGACTACCGCGCGTTCACGACGTTCGCGTACGCGGGCGCCTTCCTCGTGTGCTTTATCGCGAACGCGGTCGTCGCGATCCCGATCCCGTACATCCCGATCATCGCGCACATCGGGGCGACCGCCGAGAGTCCTGCGCTCGTCGTCGCCCTGGGGGCACTCGGGTCGGTCCTCGGCGAATCAGTCGCGTACGCGGTCGGGCGTGCGGAGCAGGGCCTGGTCTCCGAGCATCCTCTCTACAAGCGACTGCATCGCCTTGCTGAACGAAAGTGGCTCGCCGGGCTGGTGCTGTTCGGGTTGGCGGTGCCACTCAATCCTCTGTTCGATGTCGCGGGTCTTGCCGCGGGCGCCATGGGCATGCGCTACCGCGTCTTCTTCATCGCAGTCTTCCTGGCGCGCATCGTGCGCCTCGGGCTCATCGTCTGGCTCGGCGTGATGCTCGGCCTTGGGATCCCCGACACCGACATCGCGCAATAACGGTCAGGGAGGACCGTAGCCAACGGGCAGCAGGATGTCGCCCCGAGTCGTCAGGTAGTAGACCTGCCAGTGGTAGAAACCGCGATAGGCCTCGGGCTCCAGGCGCATGACCTCGGCGTATGCGGTCACCGCGCGGACGTACGGCTGCGAGTTGTTGTAGCGGAATAGCGCGTTCGGCATGTCCGCCGGCGCGCGGTTCGCGCGGAGATAGCGGGCAGCGGCCCGGATCGCATCACGATTCGAGTTGACGTCGCCTTCGCCGTACGCGGCCCACGTGCCAGGCATGAACTGCATCGGACCCTGCGCGCCCGCGGTCGACACGCCGCGGATCCGACCCATACGGGTCTCCACCAGATGGATCGCGGCGAGGTACGACCAGTTGACGCCAAACTCCACCTCGGCCTCGCGGTAATAGCGAAGGAGCTCATCGAGCGGTGCGGGCTCGACGATGCGCCATGCGGTCGGCAGATTCGGTCCAGGAACGACCGTCGAGCGCAGGTCCGCCGTCGCGCTGAGGTTCTTCGTGGCGTACGACTGCACGGTGGGCGGCAGCGCGGTTAGGACCGGCTCGCGGAGCTCGGGCCGTGCCGCGAGCGTGCGGTAGATGCGCTGCTGCAGGTGACCCGTCCACGCGAGCTCCGCGCCGGTCACGCTCGGGTCGCGCAGGGCGCGCTCGGCGGCGGCGAGCTGGACCGCGATCGCGACCGGCTCCGTCGCGACGGGTGGTGGCTCCTCGCGTGGCGTCGGCGTCGGCTGCGGACTCGCCGTCGCGGTCGGCATGACCGTTGAGGACTCCGTCGGAGTGGCGGTCGGCGGGAGTGTCGCGGACGGGGCCGGCAGGCCACTCGTAGCGGTGCACGCGGCAAGGAGCAACGCGGTACACAGCAGCGCGGCGGTCCACCGCGCCAAGGTTCGAGAGCTGCCCATGAGCACCATCATCTGATGAACGGCTTGCGCGCCCATCCGTTCTTCAGCTGACACCTCGCCGCGAGCAAGCGGCCGCACGATTGCGGAGCAGCTCGCGCTCGCGCGCATTCTGCGTGAGCGACGCGGCACGTTCGAACTCGGCACGCGCTTCGTCCAGACGGCCCAGCTTCTCAAGAAGGTCGCCGCGCACGCTCGGCAGGAAGTGGTACCCCTTGAGCGACGGCTCGGAGGCGAGCCCATCGACGAGCGCGAGGCCGGCTGCGGGACCGAAGGCCATCGCGACCGCAACGGCGCGATTGAGCTCCACGACGGGCGACGGCGCGATCTGCGCCAGCGCGTCGTACAGCGCGACGATGCGCGCCCAATCCGTGTCCGCCGCAGCGCGCGCTCGCGCGTGACAGGCCGCGATCGATGCCTGCAATGCGTATGGACCGAGCGCACCCCCGAGCCCCTCGGCTCGTTCGAGCGCGGCAAGGCCGCGATGGATCAGCAGAGGATCCCATCGAGCACGGTCCTGATCGAGCAGGAGGACGATCTCGCCTGACGGTCCGACTCGCGCCCGCGAGCGCGACGCCTGGATCTCCATCAGAGCCACGAGGCCGTGGACCTCCGGCTCCTTCGGAGCGAGGCCGGCGAGGATGCGGCCCAGGCGAAGCGCGTCGTCGCACAGTCCGGTCCGCAGTAAGTCATCGCCCGCAGTGGCCGAATAGCCCTCGTTGAAGACGAGGTAGATGACCTGCAGCACTGAGGTCAGACGGGCGTCGAGCTCTGATCCGGTCGGCACCTCGAACGGGACGCGGGCCTCGGTAAGGCTGCGCTTCGCGCGCACGATCCGTTGCGCGATGGTCGACACCGGAACGAGGAAGGCCCGCGCGATCTCCTCGGTCGTGAGGCTCGATATCAGGCGCAGTGTCAGCGCGACGCGCGCTTCGGGCGCGAGGATGGGATGGCACGAGATGAACATGAGGCGCAGGAGGTCATCCCCGACATCGTCTGTGGTGAACGTTTCCGGATCCGCCATCGCCATCTCCTGCTGGACAAGTGACTCGCGGCCGAGCTCTTCGTATTTGCGGTCGAGCCGCTGATTGCGGCGTAGGCGATCGATCGCACGATGCTTCGCGGTGGCCATGAGCCAGGCGCCCGGGTTATCCGGGACGCCAGACTCCGGCCATTGCTCGAGCGCGGCGACGAGCGCGTCCTGCGCGAGATCCTCGGCCAGACCAACGTCGCGCACGATCCGCGTGAGACCCGCGATGAGCCGTGGGGACTCGATCCTCCACACCGCATCGATCGCGCGATGCGTATCGGCAGCCGTCACAGCGACCGATTGAAGCATCTAGCCGCCGAACACCTCTTGGACGATGGAATCGCCATCGCCGACGATCTTCCTGAAGCGCTTGGCCCACTCGATCGCCTCTTCCCGTGACTTGACCTCGATCAGCGCGAACCCGCCGGTCAGCTCCTTGGTCTCGGTGAACGGTCCGTCGGTCACGGTGAGCTTGCCGGCCGAGTTCCGAACACGCGTGCTCGCCGATGAGAGCCCACCGGTCGCCAGCAGGACGCCGGAACGCGTGGTGTCTTCTGTGAGCTTCGCGAGCTCTTCCATCATCTGCGGGCTCGGCGGTGCGGGCGGGGCGCTCGACTGGCCACTGTCGCCGGTCGTGTAGAGCAGGAATCGCATTTCGTGTCTCCTTCTGCTGCTTCTTATTGACCCAAGGCTTCC
>DATEZK010000297.1:0-2525 GCA_035255665.1 Candidatus Limnocylindria bacterium | reverse complement strand
TCAGCGCGTGCACTTCGCGCCGGTGCGCGTGGTCGAGCTCGCTCAGGAGCACGCGCTCGTGGCGTCGGGAGTCGCGGTCGGCGACTCGGTGGTCGCACTCGGCGCGCACCTCTTGCACGAGGGCGACCTCGTGCGGCCCGTCGGCGACGACGCCGGCGAGTCGCGGGATCGCTGACCGTGGCCGGGTGGAATCTCTCCGAGCTCGCGGTCCAGAACCGCTCCGTCACGCTGTTCCTGATCCTCGCGGTGCTGGCGGCGGGCGCGCTCGCCTTCCAGCAGCTAGGCCGCGCCGAAGATCCTTCCTTCACCGTCAAGGTGATGACGGTGACCGCGGTCTGGCCCGGCGCCACCGCGGCGGAGATGCAGGAGCAGGTCGCCGATCGGCTCGAGAAACGCCTGCAGGAGCTCGCCTACTACGACCGCGTCGAGACGACCTCGCAGCCAGGCTTCGTGTCGATGCTCGTCACGTTCCGCGATACGACGCCGCCAAGCCTCGTACCGGAGCTGTTCTACCAAGCTCGCAAGAAGCTCTCCGACGAGGCCGCGACCCTGCCGCGCGGCGTGTACGGCCCGTTCTTCAACGACGAGTACTCCGACGTGTACTTCGCGCTCTACGCGCTCGATGCGGGGCAGATGCCGCACCGCCAGCAGGTGCTGCTGGCCGAGCGCCTGCGCCAGCGCCTGCTGCGCGTGCCGGGCGTGAAGAAGGTCAACATCCTGGGCGAGCAGGGCCAGAGGATCTTCGTGGAGTTCTCCTACGAGCGCCTAGCCACGCTGGGCGTCGCGCCGGAGCAGTTGTTCGCGGCGCTCGCGACCCAGAACAGCGTCGTGCCCTCGGGGTTCGTGGAGACCGGCGGTCCCCGCGCCTACGTGCGCGTCGACGGCGCGTTCGACGCGCTCGAGCGGATCGAGGACGTGCCCGTCGCCGCGAGCGGCCGCATCCTGCGCATCGCGGACGTCGCCACGGTGACGCGCGGCTACGAGGACCCGCCGACCTACCGCATTCGCCACCAGGGTCGGCCCGCGCTCATGCTCGGCGTGATCATGGAGCGGCGCTTCAGCGGGCTCGAACTGGATGCGGCGCTCGCGCAGGAGGAGTCGCGCATCGACGCCGGGCTGCCGCTCGGCATCCGCTTCGAGAAGGTCTCCGACCAGGCCAGCAACATCCGCGCGGCCATCGGCGAGTTCATGCTGAAGTTCGTCACTGCGCTGGCGGTCGTGATGGTGATCAGCCTGCTGGCGCTCGGCTTCCGCGTCGGGCTGGTGGTCGGGGCCGCGGTGCCACTCACGCTCGCGATCGTGTTCGTGGTCATGCTGGCAACCGGGCGCGAGTTCGACCGCATCACGCTGGGCGCGCTGATCCTGTCGCTCGGTCTCCTCGTCGACGACGCGATCATCGCCATCGAGATGATGGTGGTGAAGCTCCAGGAGGGCATGGACCGGGTCGCCGCCGCAACCTTCGCCTGGCACTCGACCGCCGCGCCCATGCTGACGGGGACGCTGGTAACGGTGATCGGCTTCCTGCCTGTAGGCTTCGCGCGCTCGAGTGCCGGCGAGTACGCCGGCAACATTTTCTGGATCGTCGGCTTCGCGCTGCTCGCGTCGTGGCTGGTCGCGGTGGTGTTCACGCCCTACCTCGGCGTGAAGCTGCTGCCGCAGATTCCGGTCGTCGCGGGCGGACACGAGGCGATCTACGCGAGCGCGAGTTATCAGCGGCTGCGCCGGCTGGTGCGTTGGTGCGTCGAGCGGCGGCGCGCCGTGGTCGGCGCGACCGCGATCGCCTCGGTCGTCGCCGGGCTCGGTCTTGGCCTGGTAAAGAAACAGTTCTTCCCCAACTCGGACCGCTCCGAGCTGATCGTCGAGGTCTCCCTGCCGCGCGGCAGCGCCTTCCAGCGCACCGAGGCAGTGGTCGCGCGCGTCGAGGAGGCCCTGCTCGAGGAGCCCGAGACCCAGCTCGTCGACGCCTACGTCGGCGCGGGCGCGCCGCGCTTCTTCCTGTCGCTGAACCCCGAGCTGCCGGATCCAGCCTTCGCCAAGCTGATCGTGCAGACAGCAGACGCCGCGGCGCGCGACCAGCTGAAGCAGCGCATGCGCGCACGCATCGCGGCGGGTGAGTTCCCGGACGCGCGCGTACGCGTCACGCAGCTCGTGTTCGGCCCGCCGGTACCCTTCCCGGTAGTGTTCCGCGTGTCGGGGCCGTCGCCGGCGCGTGTGCACGCGATTGCCGAGGAGGTGCGCCGGAGCGCGTCCAGCCACCCCGACGTACGCGACGCGTTCCTCGACTGGGGCGAGCGCGCGAGCGCCTACCGCCTCGTGCTGGACCAGGATCGGCTGCGGCTCCTCCGCTTCACGCCGGCGGACGTGAAGCTGCAGGTGAACGCGCTGCTCACGGGCAACACGATCACCGAAGTGCGCGAAGGAATCCGCACCGTGCCGGTGCTGGCGCGCGCGATCCACGCGCAGCGCGAGAGCCTCGAGACCATCGAGGGTCTGACGATCACCAGCCGCTCCGGCGCGTCGATCCC
>DATEZK010000296.1:0-7722 GCA_035255665.1 Candidatus Limnocylindria bacterium | reverse complement strand
CTACGGGCCGGGGTCCCCCCGCGCGCGGGGGCCC
Organism: Candidatus Limnocylindria bacterium; assembly: GCA_035255665.1. Lineage (GTDB taxonomy): Bacteria > Chloroflexota > Limnocylindria > P2-11E > P2-11E > CF-39. The sequence continues at coordinate 7,688 of DATEZK010000296.1, read as the reverse complement.
TCGGTGGCGTCTGCGCGCTCCGTGTGCCATCAGCGTCCCCTCTCCGACGTTCCTTCGATCCCCGCCGCGCTCTCGCGAACGACAGGGCGCAAGCGCTCGTCGAGACTGCGCTCGTTCTGCCGCTCCTCTTGTTATTGATAGTTGGCCTCCTCGATGTCGGGCGAGCGGTCTGGCTCAGCAACACGCTCGCGACCGCAGTACGCGAAGGATCGCGCTACGGGGTCGTGCATGGTGCGCTCAGCGGATCGCCCACCGGGCCGGGCTCGGCAACCTATACGCCACCCGACACCGACACGGCGATCACCGCGCACGTACGGAACTACGCGACGGGCGTGCCGGACAGCCTCACGGTGAAGTCGACGTGGCCCGACGGCAACGCGAACCGCGGCAGCCGGATCGTCGTGAGCGCGAGCTTTCCCTTCACCCCGATCCTGTCGCAGGTATTCCTCGGCGGTGGGCTGAACATCACGCTGCAGTCGAGCTCGACGCTGGTGATCGGCCAGTGAGCCTCTGGCGCAACGATGAAACCGGACAGGCGCTGATCCTCATTGCCGCGGCGCTCGGCGGACTGCTGCTCGGCATCGGCCTCGCACTCGACACGGGACAGCTGTTCGTCGCGCGGCGCGCAGCGCAGACCGCGGCGGATGCGGGCGCGTGGGCCGGCGCGGCGGTGCTCTATGCCGGCGGCAGCGCGGCGCTGGCGCGGACGGCGGCCACCGATGACGCGACGCGCAACGGCTACACCGCGGGCACGTACATCACCGTGACGACGGCGTCGCCTCCGACGAGCGGCACGTACGCGGCCGATCCCGGCTACATCGAGGTGGCCATCACCGAGCAGGTGCTCACCAGATTCCTCTTCGGCGCGAGTGCCGGCCGCACCGCGGTCACGGTGCGCGCTGTCGCCGGTCTCGCGCGCTCAGGCACCGGACAGGCGATCATCGTCCTGCGCACGAGCGGGCCGAACACCTTCGCTGTAGCGAACAACACGCGATTCACCATCACCGGCGGTGGTACGAACACGAACACGAACAACAACAACTCGGTCCAGGTCGGCTCCGGTGCGATGCTGACCGCGACGTTCCACCGAGTGACCGGGAATGTCGGCGCCGCCGACGCCACCCGTATGAGCCCCGCGCCCGTCACCGGCGTGGCGGTGGCCCCGGATCCATTTGCCACGCTTGCGGGACCGACGACGGGCGGCGTGCCGGTCTATGGCGGGCAGAGCATCACGAACGCCACGGTGACGCTGAATCCCGGCGTCTACAGCGGGCTGATCACAGTCGGTAATAACGGCATCGCACGGCTCAACGCGGGCAACTACATCTTTCGAGCGGGTCTCACGACGACCAGCAGCGGATCGCTCGTCCTTGCCGGCGCAGGCGGCGTCCTGCTGTACAACGCGAACGCGAGCTACCCGGCCGCGGGCGGAGCCTGCGGGAGCATTTCGCTTGCCGGCACCGGCACGCTGACGCTTTCCGCGAGCAAGACCGGCTCGTACGCCGGAATGCTCCTGTTCCAGGGCCGCACCTGCACCAATGCCGCCGCGATAACGGTGCGGACAGGGACCTCACTCAGTGGAACGCTGTACGTACCCGCGGCGACGCTGACGATCAACGCCGCGAACAACGTCACGATCGCTTCGCAGATCGTGGCCGATCAGCTGTCTATCACCGGGGCCAACAACACGCTGACGATGACGTTCACGGGGGCGGCTGTCGCAGGCACGCGCGTCCCATCGCTGGTGGAGTGATCGCGCGCGACTACGGTCGAAGGATCCGTTGCGCCTCGGTCGTGAAGCTCGCGCCGCCCGTCCCGGCCGGTCGCACATCCCCCGGCGCGCGGAGGAGCAGCTGAAGCGCTCCGCCGGACGCCTGTAGCGCGGCGATGCGCTCCGCGGTCGTCGCGTCGACCCGGAGCGTGTACACGGTGATCGTCTTCGCGAGCACGGGGATGTCCTGGATCACGATGCGGCCAACGAAATCAGTGCGTGTCGGCTCGACGATCCCCAGCGTGTACATCAGGTCGACGTGATCGCCGGCGACTATCAGTCCGCCCGCGGCCTGCGCATCCGGGATGTTCACGGACATCGCGCGGAACGCGAGCGAGTTTGCGACGGTCTGGCCGGGCGGCAGGACCGCGATGATGCCCTCGGACCCCAGCTGCGCGATCTTGGTCGGCAGAACCGGTTCGTTCGCCGTAAGCCTTACGGTCGTGATGAGCCCCACCGCGCTGTTCGCTTCACGGAGCGCGTTCGCCGGCGCGGCGTCGCGCGGCAGCTGGACGACTTTCAGATCGCCGGATCCGAGCGCGGATCGCGCCTCGATGTCGCGCGACGCGACGAGGACGTCCACCGTCGGCAAGTCGGTCGGAGTTGCGTTGCGCGCGGCCCCGGCCCAGAGATAGGTGCCCACGCCGGCGACGACCGCTAAGAGGACTCCGAACGCTAGAAGGATGCGCGACAGGAGGCGCGTACGTTGTGGTCTGTACGGGTCTCCGAGGTTGATTCCCGTACTCAAGGAAGTCGTATCGTTTCGCAACCGAGCATTGCGGCGAGTCTAGCGGCGGGTGGAACACCGGAAAGGAAGGCATGGCGGGCGAGAAGATCCTCTGCGTCGACGATGACGACTCCATCCGCAAGCTCTGCACGGTGTATCTGACGAAACGCGGGTACCGGGTCGAGGCAGCCGCGAACGGTGTCGAAGCCCTCAGCCTCATCGCAAGCAAGGGCGCGCCGGATGTCGTGGTCACCGACGTGAACATGCCGCTGATGAATGGCCTCGAGCTGGTCAAGCGCTTGCGTGAGGATCGCCGAACGGCCCGCACGCCGATCATCGTCCTGTCTGCCGCCAAACAGGAGCAGGACATCCTGGCCGGCTACTCCCACGGGGCCGACGACTACATCGGAAAGCCGATCGACCTGGCGGTCCTCGTGGTCAAGATCGAGACGATCCTGCGACAGACGCGTGTCGTTGCCGAGGTGGTGGCGGCGCCGCGGAAGCTCGGCGTTGTCATCGCGTTCGCGCATGGCAAGGGCGGGGTTGGCGCGACCACTCTCGCGGCGAACGTCGCGGCGGCCCTCGCCGCCGATGACAAGTCCGTCGTGCTCATCGACCTGAATCTGCAGTTCGGCACCGCCGCGATGTTCTTCGACCTGCGCCCCAAAGCGACGATCGTCGAATTCGCGCGCGGCGATGTCACGCGCATCACCGAGGAGGACTTCGCCCAGTACCTGGCCGATCACAAGAGCGGCGTGCGGATCCTCGCAGCGCCGCCATCGCCCGAAGAGGCCGAGCTCGTCAGCGTTGGAGCGGTCCAGCAGGCCATCGACCTCGCGCGCGGCGGACGCGATGCGGTCGTGCTCGATCTCGCCGCGAAGCTCGACGAGATCACCCTTGCCGCGCTCGACGTCACCGACATCGTCTGCGTCGTCGCGGCGCCCCACCTCGCGGCACTGCGCAGCACCTCGGACACGCTCGCGATGCTGACGCGGATCGGCATCTCTGAGGAGCGCATCCTCGTCGCGCTCGTTCGCAACACAGCCAAAGGCATCGACGACGCCGGCGTCGCGAAGTTCCTGAAACGCAAGGCGGACATCGTCGTGCCGTTCGCCGAGAAGGCCGACGCGGCGGCGGACCTTGGCGTGCCGTACATCCTCGCCGAACCCAGCGACAAAACGGCGATCGCGCTGAAGCAGCTCGCCGTCCGCCTCGCGACGCGCAAAGCGATGACGGCATGAGGCCGCCCTACCCGGTCGAACTCGTGCCGCTGTTCCCGGAGTTCCTCACCAAGCGGCGGACGAAATTCACCCTCCCGCTTCGGCTCATGGAGGAGCTCAAGATCGATCGGCCGGCCCTGTTCTTCGCGATCGGGGCCGTCGCGCCGCAGGGTGGCGGACGCTTCAGCGAGATGTGGAACCCGTACGCGACACAGTGGGATCAGCACCTGCCCGCGTCATCGGCGGCGCGCGATGCGGGCCTCGTCGAGGAGAACAATGGTCGCTGGGATCTCACACCGGCGGGTCGCGACCTGATCAAACGTGTTCGCCGTGAGGCCGACGCGTACCTTGCTGCGCTGCCCTCGCCGCTGCCGCCGGAAGACCTCGCGCGGCTCGCGTCGCTCCTCGCGCGCGCGTTCGATGCGATCGCCACGGGCCTAGAGCGACGTTGGCACTCGCACATCCCGCGCGCCGCCCGCATGGCCGGCGACGGCACACACCCGATGGTCGCCCTCGAGAATGCGATCTACGGCATCTGGCAGGCGCGCGACGACTGCCACATGGCGGCTTGGCAGCAGGCGGGCTTGGATGGCCCCACGCTCGACACCCTCACACGCATCTGGCGATCCGAGGCCACCAGCGTGGAGGATCTCGCCGCCAAGCTCACCTCGCAGCGACCCGCCGACATCGCCGGGCAGCTGACGCGCCTCCGGCGCGACGGCCTCGTGACCGCCGACGATCCCCCACGGACCACTGACAAAGGAGCGAAGGCGCGGCAGGCCATCGAGGACGAGACGGACCGACTCTTCTTCAGCAACTGGCCCGACGACGTCGGCTCGGCCGCCGCCTGGATCCGAGAAAAGCTCGCCTTGGTGAACGCTTCCTTCTAAGCCCGGCGGGCGGGCGGCGTTACTGCGGCGTGGGCGAGCCCGAAAGGGCGAGCCAACACGCCAAGCAGAACGACGCAGCCGAAGGCTGCGTCGTTACAAAGTGGCACGACAAATGCGATACACGACCGACATGATCGAACAGAGGCCGTCCAGCGCCACTTCCGCCACGCACACCGGCGCGCGCGTGATGATCGTCGAGGACGACCGCGACATCGCGATGCTCCTCTCCAGCATCCTCGCCGAGGAGAGCTACACGACACACGTCGTCACCGACTCACGGCAGGCCGTCGAGACCTTCGAGCGTGTGAAGCCGGACGTTGTCACGCTCGACGTGATGATGCCGAGCCTCGATGGCATCAGCCTCTGCCTCGAGCTTCGAAAGAACACCGACGTCCCGATCCTGTTCATCTCGGCGAAGAAGGAGCCGCCGGACCGCGTCGTCGGCCTGCGAGTCGGCGCGGACGATTACATCGGCAAGCCCTTCGACAACGACGAGCTCCTCGCTCGCATCGAAGCGCTCCTGCGCCGCGCGCAGATATCACACGATGGCGCCGGCGCGAAGCAGCTGCGTTTTGGTCGATTCGTCATCGACAGCGGCAGCGTGCAGGCGATCGCCGGTGACCGCCAGGTGCAGCTCACGCCGACCGAATTCAAGCTTCTGCGCACGCTGGCCGGCGAGCCGGGCCGCGTCTTCACACGCGATGACCTGCTCACCGGTGTGTGGGGCTACGAGCCGGGGAGCGACACGCGCCTCGTCGATGTTCACGTCGGCCGTCTGCGCAAGAAGCTGGAAGACGCATTGGTGACGGAGGTCGCGATCGAAACGGCGCGCGGCTTCGGCTACCGCTTGGTGGACGCCAACCGAGCTCGCTGACCCCCGCTGCGCGAGCGGCGTTCGCGCGCCGCGGAGGCGAGCCCCTGAAGTACCGAGACCGTGTCCTCCCATCCGATGCACGCATCGGTGACGCTCTGCCCGTAGACCAGATGCGAAGGGTCCACGAGGTCCTGACGACCCGCGACGAGGAAGCTCTCGACCATGACACCTGCGATCCCGTTCTCGCCCGCGGCGATCTGCGCCGCGATGTCCGCCGCGACGACCGGTTGCCGTTGGTGATCACGTTCGCTGTTCCCGTGACTCGCATCGACGATGAGCCGCTCTGGGAGGCCGGCGTCGCGTAGTGCGTCGAGCGCACCTCGCACGCTCGCACGGTCATAGTTCGGCCCGCGCGCGCCGCCACGCAGGATCACATGACCGTACGGATTTCCGAGTGTGCTGACGAACGCGGCGAGGCCCTGCTCGGTGACACCGATGAATCGGTGCGGATGGGCCGTTGCGCGCACTGCATCGATGGCGATCTGGACCGTGCCGCCGGTGCCGTTCTTGAAGCCGACCGGCATCGAAAGGCCCGACGCGAGCTCGCGATGCACCTGGCTCTCGGTGGTCCGCGCACCGATCGCACCCCAGCTCACGAGATCCGAGATGTACTGAGGTGAGACGGGATCGAGGAACTCGCAACCCGCCGGCAGGCCGAGCTCCGCGAGATCCAGCAGCAACCGGCGCGCAAGCCGCAGGCCGTCGTTTATGCGAAAGCTGCCGTCGAGGCCCGGATCGTTGATCAGGCCCTTCCAACCCACTGTGGTGCGCGGTTTTTCGAAGTACACGCGCATGACGATCCGCAGGTCGCCCGCGAGCTCCCTCGAGAGCTGCTGGAGGCGGCCCGCGTACTCCATCGCGGCCCCGACGTCGTGGACGGAGCATGGCCCGACGACGACGATGACGCGATCGTCCTCGCGATCCAGGATGCGCACCAGCTCGTCGCGCGCGCTCGCGACCGTGCGCGAGCCTGCGTCAGAGAGCGGAAGCTCTTCGAGCATGATCGCGGGCGGGATGAGCGGCCGGTAACCTTCGACGCGCAGGTCGCGGGTCTTCATCGCGCCACCTACTCTACGGAGCCGTGCCGCTCTACGGCTACCGCGGGAAGCGACCCACCGTGGCACCCGACGCGTTCGTGGCGCCCACGGCAGTGCTAATCGGCGACGTGACGGTCAGGTCGGGCGCGTCGGTGTTCTTCGGCTCCGTGCTGCGCGGTGACATGGACCGCATCGAGATCGGCGAGCGCTCGAACGTCCAGGACAACTGCACCATCCACACCGACACGGGTGAGCCCACGATCATCGGGGCGGACTGCACGATCGGTCACGGCGCGATCGTCCATTCGTCGATCGTCGAGAAGAACGTGCTGATCGGCTCCGCCGCGGTGCTCGTTGGCGCGAACACCGTGGGCGAGCGCACCATCGTCGGCGCCGGCGCTGTGCTTGCGGAGCGGTTCGCCGCGCCGGCGCGCTCACTGGTGCTCGGCGTGCCCGCGCGAGTGGTGCGCGAGGTCCGCGACGAGGACGACCGCTGGACGGTCGGTGCTGCGCGCCACTACGCAGAGCTTTCCGCCTGGTATCGGGAGAACCTGAAGGAGACCGACTAGCTGCCAACGCTGCGTCTGACCGGCGCGGACCTCAGCATCGCCGACGTGCTCGCGGTCGCGCGGCGACGCACGCCCGCGGCGCTCGATCGGGCGGCGGAGCGACGCATGACGGAATCCGCGAAGCTCGTCGCGGAGCTCGCGGCGGGTGAAGCGCCGGTCTATGGCGTGAACACGGGCTTCGGCGACCTCGCGACCGTCCGCATCCCCATCGGAGAGCTGCGCGCGCTGCAGCGCAATCTCATCCGAAGCCATGCCGCAGGCGTGGGTGATCCGCTGCCGATCGACGTCGTACGCGCGGTGCTGCTCCTCCGCGCGAACACGCTCGCGGCCGGTCGCTCCGGTGTGCGACCCGAGCTCGCGGAGATGCTGCTGGAGCTCCTCGACCGCGGCGTGCATCCAGTGATCCCGATGCACGGAAGCGTGGGCGCGTCGGGTGATCTCGCCCCGCTCGCGCATGCCGCACTCGTGCTCATGGGCGAGGGCGAGGCCTTCGTGGAGGATGCGCGGATGTCCGGCGCCGACGCGCTGAAGCGAGCCGGACTCAAACCGCTCGAGCTCGGCCCGAAAGAAGGCGTCGCGCTGATCAACGGGACGCAGGTC
>DATEZK010000295.1:0-3163 GCA_035255665.1 Candidatus Limnocylindria bacterium | reverse complement strand
GTTTGGGAGGCTGAGCCCGACCCGTCTTCGCGTCACGTCATTACTTCGAGGCCTCCCGTTCGGGAGGCCTTTTCGATTTTCTGGAGGTGAGCGACATGGCGACGACACTCAGAGAGACCACCGCTCTACGCGGACTGCGCTGTCGCGCTTGCGCGGCGTTGCAACCGGCTGACGACCGGTATGTATGTGGCGAGTGCCTCGGCCCCATCGAGCCCGAGTACGACCTCAGCGTGTTCGACACGGAGACACTTCGCGCCGACATCGAGAGTGGACCGGCGTCCCTGTGGCGTTACGCGCCGCTGCTCCCGGTACCGGCTCCGGCGACGCATTGGCCGGTGGGCTGGACGCCGCTCATCGAAGCGCGCCGCCTCGGCGCCGCGCTTGGCATCGAGCGGCTGTATCTGAAGGACGACACGCGGAACCCGACGCTCTCATTCAAGGATCGGCCGGTGTCGGTCGCGCTCGCACGCGCGCTCGAGCTCGGGCTCGACACGATCGCGTGTGCCTCCACTGGCAATCTCGCAGGTGCCGTCGCGGCGGCCGCCGCGCGCAACGGTCTTCGCGCGTTCGTGTTCGTGCCGGCGGACATCGAGTCCGGAAAGATCGCGAGCGCAGCCGCGTACGGCGCGACCGTTGTTCGCGTGCGCGGTCCGTACGACGCCGTGAATCGCCTCTGCGGCCGGCTCGCCGACGAGTACGGCTGGGGCTTCGTGAACTTCACGCTTCGTCCGTATTACGCCGAGGGCAGCAAGACCGTCCTCTTCGAATGCGCCGAGCAGCTCGGCTGGACGCTTCCGCATCACATCGTCGTGCCGGTCGGCTCGGGTGCGCTCCTCACGCGCCAAGCCACCGCGGCGAATCAGCTTCGCGCGACCGGCCTCGTGCCGGAATCGCACTTCCACATCCACGCCGCGCAGCCGGCCGGATGCGCGCCGGTATCCGACGCGGTGCTCGACAACTGGCGACCGGTCGAGCCGGTTCGCAAGCCGGAGACGCTCGCGAAGTCGCTCGCGATCGGCGCGCCCGCGGACGGCGACGGCTCTGTGAAGATCATCAAAGACACGCGCGGAAGCGCGGCGTCGGTGAGTGATGACGAGATCCGTTCGGCCGCGACGCTCCTCGCGATAACGGAAGGCGTGCTCGTCGAGCCCGCTGGCGGCGTCGTCGTCGCGACCGCGAGGCAGCTCGCGTCGCGCGGCGTGTTCCACTCCGGCGAGACCGTGGTCCTGTATCTCACCGGCAACGGCTACAAAGGTGGTCCCGAAGAAAGCGCGCTGGGTCCGGTCATCGACGCCGACGCCGACGCGTTCCGCCTCTCGTACGAAGAGGCACTCGCGTGAGCGTCATCGTGCGACTTCCAACACCGCTCCGCTCCGCCGTCGGCGGCGAACGCACCATCGAGGTCGACGCGACCGACCTCGCGTCACTCCAGCGCGAGATCGCCGCGCGCTATCCGGAGCTCGGCGCGCGGGTGCTCCGGGACGGCGCCTTCGGGCGCTTCGTGACCGTCTTCGTGGACGGCGAGGACGCCCGCTTCCTAGAACAGAACGCCGATCTGAGCACGGCGAAGGTGGTGGAGATCCTGCCGGCGATGTCGGGAGGCTGACCGGTAGGATTCGCCGCCGGCGATGGACGATCGCTTTCAACTGCAGCGGTTTGTTGATGCGCAGCAGCCGGTGTACGAGGCCGTACTGAATGAGCTCCGCGCCGGCCGCAAGCGCAGTCACTGGATGTGGTTCATCTTTCCGCAGATCTCGGGGCTCGGCCGTAGCCCGACCGCCCGGACGTTCGCCGTGTCGTCGCTCGCCGAAGCCGCCGCCTACTTGGCGCACCCAACGCTCGGCTCCCGGCTGCGCGAGTGCTCCGCGCTGGTCGCCAGCATCGAAGGACGCTCAGTCGACGAGATCTTTGACTATCCCGACGACTTGAAATTCCACTCGTCGATGACGCTCTTTGCCCAAGCGGCGCCTCAGGAACCGGTCTTTGCCGCGTGCCTTGAGAAGTACTTCGGCGGCCAATCCGATCCGCGGACGATGGCCCTTCTGTAAAGGGCTTCCCGGATCGTGGAAATCGGGGTGGACTGATACGCGCTACACGCCCGCAAACATTGACCGGGTGTGCGTGACGCACTAGCCTGACCACCTCGTGTCACAGCCGATCATCGTCGTCGTCCCGGTCGCCCTCCTTATTGGGATGGGCCGAGCGACGCTGGGAGGCGAAAGGACCTAGCCGCACCGAACAAGCGCAGAACCCGAAGCCTCCCAGAAAGGGAGGCTTTTCTTGTTAGGGGGAGAACTACGAGCGACGCCAGGTACCTCGCGATCGCGTTCGCGAGCCGCCACTCCGGTGCGGCGGCGAAACTGCGCGCCGCCGTCGCCGCGGCTGTCCCCGAGGACGCTCGCGTCGTCCGTACTGCGAGCGGATTCGTCACAGCGGTCATCGCCGCGGCCACGCCTGTCGACGCGCGCAGCGAAGGGGAGCGGCTGCGCGCGCGCGTGGCCGCGGATGTTTCCGACAGCGAGCTCTCCGCGGGCGTCGCGGGTCCGAAGCCGGGCTCGTCGGGCGCGCACTTCGCGCTCGTTCAGGCGGAGCAAGCGCTCGCGCTGGGTCGCTCGACCGATGGCGAGGGGCGTACGACGCACTTCGATGATCTTGGCCCGTACTGCTTCGTCCTCGGTCAGCCCGCGAGCGAGATCCGGGCGTTCTCCGAGCGCATCCTTGGACCGCTCGGCGCCGACGCGCGGAACGACGACCTCGTGCAGACGCTCGACGCGTATCTCCGTCTTCAGGGGAGCGTGAACGGCGTCGCGCGCGAGCTGTATTTACACCGCAACACCGTCCGCCATCGCCTCCGTCGTATTGCGAAGCTGACGGGCGCCGATCTCACTGACGCCGATTCGCTACTGGCACTGCGTCTCGCCATCCTCGGGCGTCGAGCGCTGGTGAGGCTCGCTTCGTGATGAACCGCATGGTGCGTGATGCACAACGCCCCCTTTCGGGGGTTGACCGCCCTGTGTTCTGGCAAGAACACTGGTCGGACATGGAATTCGCCCGCTTCATCCTTTCGCTTATTGGCATCGTCCTCGTTGAGAGGGCGTACGTGCGCGCGGGGGGATAGCGGTCTAACACTCGCAAACAAGACCAAGCAAAAGGCCTCCCGAAA
>DATEZK010000294.1:0-4941 GCA_035255665.1 Candidatus Limnocylindria bacterium | reverse complement strand
CGACTACAAGATCTCCGTGTTCTTCGTTCCTCACGGCGGTTCGATCGTCGGCTTTTACGGCCGTGACGGGCTGGCCGAAATGGTCGGCGCAAGCGCTGGGGGCAACGGCTTCAGCGGCGTCGTCTTCAACTACATCGTTCGGAGCGAAGAGCGAGTCGATGAGGTCATCGACGAGGCGAAGAAGGCGGGCGCGACGATCCTCAACCCCGCGGCGAAGCTCAAGTGGGGCGGGTACGGTGGGACCTTCGCGGACCCGGACGGTTACGTCTGGTCGATCGGCTACAGCGCGCAGGGAAAGGATCAGCCTTACGCCGAGTAGCGATGGCGTAGCGTTTGCCCGTGAGCCGAGAGGTCGAGGACTTGAACCGGCGCCTGCTGCGCGCCCGCGACGCCATGGACCGCGCCTACGCCGAGCCGCTCAACGTCCGCGCCGTGGCCGCGGTGGCTCATATCTCCGAGGCACACTTCATCCGCAGCTTCCGCGCCGCATTCGGGGAGACGCCGCACCGTTACCTGCAGCGGCGGCGGGTCGAGCGCTCGATGTTCCTGCTGCGCGAGACCGACCGCAGCGTCACCGATATCTGCTTCGACGTCGGCTTCACCAGCCTCGGTACGTTCAGCCGCATGTTCCGGGAGATCATCGGCGAGACCCCGTCGGACTATCGCGTCGGGCACGGGCCGCTGGCCGCGCCCAACTGCATCCAGATGACGGCCACGCGGCCGCGGACGGCGGCGGGGGTCGCGATGCGATCCAGCAGTTTTAGAGAAGCCGACGCGGCGGTGGCTCGCTAGCGTGAAAGTCGTTTCATCAAATCGCGCAAAGGGAGAAGACAAACGATGATCAAGCTGAACGTCATGTCCGTCATGGTCCTCGACCAGGACGAGGCGCTTGACTTCTACGTCAACAAGCTCGGGCTGGAGAAGGGGAAGGACATCAAACAGGGTCCCTTCCGCTGGCTCACGGTGCGCGTCCCCGGTGACCCGGACATCGAGATCTTCCTTGAGGAGCCAGGCCCGCCGCTGCACGACGAAGCCACCGCCGCGCAGCTCCGCGAGCTGATCACCAAGGGTGCCATGAGCTCCATCGTGTTCCAGACAGACGACGTCCGTGGTCTGTACGAGACCCTCGTCGCGCGCGGTGTCACCGACTTCACGCAGGAGCCCACCGACAACTTCTACGGCATCGACATGGGACTACGCGACCCGTTCGGCAACGCCATCCGGATCCTCCAGCCGGCGAAGGTCGCCCGCCAGAAGGTGACGGCCTGATATGGCTGATAAGAAGATCGCAAAGAAAGCCACGCGCAAGACCGGGCCGACGGTGGGACTCAGCGCCGCGGAAAAGGCCGCATTGAAGGAGACCATCGCAGATCAGAAGGCGGCCGCGGCCGGCCTCGAGGGTGAGAAGGCGTTGCTGGCGAAGATCGCCGCGATGAAGGAGCCGGACCGCGGCATGGCCAAGCGGATCCACTCGATCGTCAAGGCCAACGCGCCAACGCTTCAGCCGACGACGTGGTACGGCATGCCCGCCTACTCCAAGAATGGCAAGGCCGTTCTCTTCTTCCAGGACGCGGCCAAGTTCAAGGCGCGGTACGCCACATTCGGCTTCAACGACAACGCCAGCTTGGACGACGGCAACATGTGGCCGACCTCGTACGCGCTGACGAAGTTGACTGCCGCTGATGAGGCAAAGATCACCGCGCTCGTGAAGAAAGCGGCGCGCTGAGACTCAGCGCCGTTAGGTCTCGACTCTCTCCAGGACGACGATCGGGATCTCGCGTTCGGTCAGCTGCTGCTGGCTCTGCAGGTACGGCACGGCCTTCGCAAGCGCGGCGCGTTCCTCTGGTTTGGCGGTCCTCGCACGCACCTCGAATCTGTCCGGCCCGAGCTCGACCGTTGCCGTGGGACGCTTGAGCAGGTTGACGTACCACGCGGGATGCGCCCGCGCGCCGTTGTTGGAAGCGATGGCGACGATGCTGTCGCCATGCCGGCCGAAAGCGAGCACGACGGTCCGTGGTTCACCAGAGCGAGCGCCGGTGGTGGTGAGGAGAATGAGACTGCGGCCCGCCATCCGGCCGCTGAGCCGCCCGTTATTCGCCCGCCACTCCTCGATGAGAGCGCGATTGAACGCCTTCATGTCTGTCGGGATCGCCGGTCTTGGCGGTTTCACCGCACGAGGAGTCTAGGCGCCGCCCGGTCGCTTGGATCGGCCGTGACGCTCGTCGCACGCCCCCGTCGCGGCTCTGAGAAGATCGCGTCCCGCTGGCGAGTCGGCTCGGATCGGCAGGCCCTCGTCGCGAACGATCTCCACGACCGTACAGGGATCGTGGAGGCGCCCGAGGAGGGGAAGTCCATCGCGTTCTATCACGAGCAGCAGGTCAGCGACGCACTCAGACAGGTTCGATCCGTCCTCGCGCACGAACCAGATGTCGGTACGGTCGTGCGCATCCTTCCGGAGCACCGCGATCAGTCCTTCTCGGTGCCTCGCGAAGCTCGCGGGAAGGTTGCTGCGCACAGGTGACGTAAACGGCCGAAACCATGGTTGAGACAATGTCTTTGCGAGCGGCATGTTGAGCTCGCACTGCCAGTAGTGAGGGCGAGGTCTCCCATCGTCGGCCGTCTTGATGTGATCCGACCTGAGGTAAGCGGGCAGGGACGCGACAAATGCCCCGAATGAATAGCTCGTGCACCCGACCCCATCCGCGAGCGGGCCAATGAGGTTGATCTCAACGACATCGACGGACTCGCCTACGTCGCGCCATGCCACTCGCTCTGTGCGACGCGTGAATCCGTGCGGTCTCAACGTTGGCCATAGGATCGAGCGGAATCGGCGAGTGACCTCGCGAGCATCCACGCTGCGTTCAGCCAGCTGATCGCTCGTACCAGCGAAGGACGCGCAGCGCCCGTAGGGTGTTCCACCGGCTCGGCTGACCATCACCGTCTTCAAGCGTGAAATGGACTTCGCCAGGATGTGTGTTCTCCAGCAGCCACCTGCCATCGGGCTGCTGCTTGGACCGCAGCAACTCGATCGCTTCGTCGACCCTCGGGTCCGGACGATCGCCGGCGTCCCGGAAGTACTCGAGGCCACGCAGTACGTCGTAGTTCCAGTGCGTCGGAAATGAGAACTGCAGCCAAGCCGGGTCGACGACGTCGCCGGTGCTCTTGCGCCGGAACAGCTTTCGTTCGAGGAGGTACTCCTCACCCCGGTGCCGAGCCGCAATGGATCCCGCAGAGCCACCGGTCGCGAGCTCGTGCGCGAGCAGTCCTTCCAGAACGTTGATCGTGGACGCGAACGACGAGCGGATGGATCCTCTCTCCGCCTCGCAGTTCCATCCACCGTCTTCGAGCTGTTCGCCAACGAGGCGGGCGACCACGTCGTCCACGTCCTGATCGAAGTAGATGCCGAGGGTGACGGTCCGGCCATTGATGCACGGCTCGACCTCGCCGCTGAAGAACGGTTGGCCGGCGTGCTCCCAGCGGCAGTGGTCTCTGACCTGCGTCACCGCCCGACGCATCCGCTCAGAGCGCGGGTCGATCCCGAAATCGTGCAGCAGCTGGAGTGTTGGCAGCGTGGAAGTCCAGGGCTGGCCCGGGCTCTTGTAGGACTCATAGATGCTCCGCGACGGGAAGCACGCGCCTCCAGCCCACTGGCCGTCCTCGCCCTGCAGGGCCAGCAGCCGTGCACCCCAACCCTCGGTGGCCACCCGCGCCCGCTCCGTCGCGACGACCTCGGTCGGCGCATCGACAAGATCACGTAACGCCTGCCACCGGATGGAGGGGTCCGAATCGAGAAGCCAGTCCAACACAGCCATGGGGCCGGACTCTAGCAATCGTCCGCAGAGCAGGACCCGTCGTCCCACACCATGCTGGCGCCTGTGACCGGATCCCGGCTCGACCTGACGCGCGCGCAGATCCTCGCGTTCCGGCGGCACGTCGGCGCACTGGACGCGCGACTGCCACGCGGACGCCGCTCGCTCAGGATTGCGGCGTGGGCGGGTCTGCAGGACAGCATGCCCCGCGCCGCGCTTCTCTCCATTCATGCGCGCGTCGAGGGCACCACGCCGACGACGTGGGAGGACGCGTCACTCGTCCAGGTATGGGGTCCTCGCCATCACGCGTATGTCATCCCGGCACGCGACGTCGCGGTCTTCTCGCTCGGGAGGATGCCGGATGAAATTGGCGCTCTGCGTGTCGCGGAGGAGCTCGCTGCTCGCGTACACCGCCTCCTCGGTGGCGCGAGGATGACGTACGGCGAGGCGGGTAGAAGGCTCGGCGAAAACCCTAACCGGCTCAGGTACGCAGCACCGACGGGCACGATCCTGATCCGGTGGGAAGGCGCGCGACAACCGACCATCTGGACGGTGCCGCGACCGAAAGTCGACCCGCAGAGCGCTCGCCTCGAGCTCGCGCGTCGATACCTGCACGTCTTCGGTCCTACGACCGCCGAGGCGTTCGCGGAGTGGGCCGGCATCGGTCCGCATCGAGGCGTCGCGGCGTTCGAGGCGCTCCAACGGTGGCTCACTCCGGTACGAACACCGATCGGCGACGCGTGGATCCTGACGAGCGACGAGCCGACACTCCGCGCGTCCCGACGGCGCGCGGCTTCCACTCGGCTCCTTCCAAGCGGCGACACCTACTTCCTTCTCCAGGGACGCGATCGCGAGCTCCTGATACCTGATGCCGCGCGTCGTCGCGCCCTGTGGACTCCACGGGTCTGGCCCGGCGGCCTCCTCGTCGATGGCGAGATCGTCGGGACATGGCGGCGTGGACTGGGGACCGTGACGATCCAGACCTGGCGCCGTCTCACACGCGCGGAGCGCGACGCGGTCGCCGAAGAGGCGGCCTCCCTGCCGCTACCGGATCTTCAAGGGCGGATCGTCGTCCGTTGGGAACAGTGAGCTATGAGGTGATGACGACCTTGGCTCGAGCCTGACCGGTGCC
>DATEZK010000293.1:0-2116 GCA_035255665.1 Candidatus Limnocylindria bacterium | reverse complement strand
CCGACGCCGCCGGCGTGGTGCCCGGCGTGCTCGCCATCGACGGACCCGCGGCACTCGATTGGACGTCCTTCATCGGGTCCCTTGTCGCGGCCATCGGGCATCACAACATCCGGGTGCAGCAGATCGACGCGCGGACGCGGTTGCGCGACTGGTCGGACATCCAAGAGCGAACGGAAACCGAAGCGTTGCGCGACGATCCGGTCTTCGCGAAGGCGCCGTCGGCCGCGTTGGTCGATCTGTTCGCCGCGCTGCCAGCCGTGGGCCCGCGGGATGCGGTCACCGATCCACGCGCGATCGAGCCTCTCCGGATCGTGTTCGGACCCGGCGCCGCCCTTGCCGCCCACGACACGCTCTGGTACGCGGACCTGCCGAAGCGTGTCGCTCTGCGCGCCGTGGAGGATGGCCGCGCGGCGAATCTCGGCCAGCCACTCGGTGCGAGCGGCACCGCGCGGCGGCTCATGTTCGTGGACTGGCCGCTCGAGGACCGCCACCGACGAACGCTTGTGCCGCGGCTACGGCGATACATCGATGTCAGAGACGCGGAACAGCCGCGATCGCTCACTGGGGACGCACTGCGGCGGTCTCTTGCGGCCCTCGTCGGCGGGCCGTTCCGCACACGGCCGGCATTCCTCGCGCAGCCGTGGGGCGGACAGTGGGCGCGCGATGTGCTCGGCGCGCGCGAGCCCGAACCCAACGCCGGCCTCGGCTACGAGCTCATCGCGCCGGAGAGCGGCGTGCTGTTCGGCGCTCGCGACTACATCGAGGTCGGTCTCGACCTGCTGCTGGCGGAGCACGCCGACGACCTGCTCGGTGCCGAGGTCGCGCGGCGGTTCGACAACGCGTTCCCGATCCGCTTTGACTACCTCGACACCGCTGGCGGCGGCGATCTCTCGGTGCACTGTCACCCGCGCGACGCGTACATGCGCGAGGTCTTCGGTCTCCCCTACGCGCAGGACGAGAGCTACTACGTGATGGTGACGAGACCTGAAGCGCGGATCCACCTCGGACTTCGCGACGAGGCTGACCTGGATGCGTTCCGCGCCGCCGCGGAGCGGTCGCAGGCCAGCGGCGCTCCGCTCCCCATCGAGCGTTTCGTGAACTCACTTCCGGCGGAGCTGCACCAGCTCTATCTGATTCCCGCCGGCACGCCGCATGGGAGCGGCGAGGGCAACGTCGTACTCGAGATCAGCGCGACGCCGTACGTGTACAGCCTGCGTCTGTACGACTGGCAACGCGCCGGGCTCGACGGAACGCCCCGCGCGGTGCAGCTGGATCACGCCTTCGCGAACCTGGACACACAGCGAAGAAGCAGGGGTGTGACGATCGACTTGGTGCCACAGCCGACACCGGTCCGCAGCGGAGCGGGGTTCGCGGAACACGCGATCGGTCGGCACCCCGAGCTCTTCTTCGCGGTGAACCGGCTCGATATCGACGACGTCGCGGACGATGACACGGCCGGCCGCTTCCACGTGCTCAACCTCGTTGACGGCGAGGAGATCCTGCTGCGGACCGCGTCGGGACGCGAGCACCGCCTTTCGTATGCGGAGACCATCGTCGTGCCGGCGAGCGTCGGCGCCTATTCGCTCGTGCGTACCGGCCGCTCGCCGGCGAAGGTCGTGAAGGCTTTCGTCGCGTGACGTCGCTCCGCCTTGTGGGCGCGCTCGAGATCGGCGGGACGCACGTGACCGCCGCGGTCCTTGTTGTGGGCCAGCGGACGATCCAGCCGGCCAGCCTGCGGCGAGACGAGCTCCCACAGGGCGGGACGCGCGACGAGCTCGTGCGATCGATCGTCAGCGCGGCGCAGCGGCTCGCGGCGCCGGCCGTGACGCGCTGGGGCGTCGCGACGCCTGGCCCATTCGACTACGCGCGCGGCATCTCGCGGATCCGCGGCGTCGCGAAGCTCGACGCGTTGTACGGCGTCGACCTGCGCGCCGAACTCAGCAGCGCTCTCGGCTTAGAGCCCCAGGACGTGTCGTTCCTCAACGACGCCGACGCGTTCCTTATCGGTGAGTGGTGGGCGGGCGCGGCGCAGGGTCACGAGCGCGCGATCGGCGTCACGCTGGGCACGGGGCTGGGATCGGCGTTCCTCGAGCGCGGACGGATTCTCGAAACGGAT
>DATEZK010000292.1:0-10540 GCA_035255665.1 Candidatus Limnocylindria bacterium | reverse complement strand
TCGCGCTGCCGCTATCAAGTGCAGCTCGCCGAGCGGGCCGATGACATCACGCGCGACTACTTCCAGCTGTGGCAGCTGATCGCGCGGCGCGGCGGCCAGGAATGGCCCCTGGGGGAGCGAGACGCGGAGCGCATGGACTTCTTCGCGACGCAGCTCGGCCGCTTGGAAGGTGTCGCCGATGCGCTGGTCCTCGCGGGCCGCAACGTGCGGCTCTTCCCGTTGCCGCCCATGCCGTGGCTCGCAGTCGAGCGCTCGTCGCCGTCATACTCGTAGCGGGCGACTAGCTCAGCTGGTCAGAGCGTCTCCTTTACACGGAGAAGGTCCACGGTTCGAGCCCGTGGTCGCCCACCGACAAGCAGTCAAGCGGCTTCCCTTTCCTCGTTAGGCTTTTCGGCGTGCCGACGAAGAACTGCGAGCGCTGCGGCCAAGAGAACACAGACGCCGCAAGGTTCTGTCTCGCCTGCGGTGCGCCGCTCACGACGCATGCTGCGCAGCCCGAAGAAGAACGCAAAGTCGTCACTGTCCTGTTCGCCGACCTCGTTGGTTTCACGACCCGCTCCGAGCAGATGGATCCCGAGGACGTCCGCGCAATGCTGTCTCCCTATTACTTGCGTCTCCGGACCGAGCTCGAGCGTTTCGGCGGGACGGTCGAGAAATTCATCGGCGATGCGGTCATGGCCATCTTCGGCGCGCCACTCGCGCACGAGGACGACCCCGAACGCGCCGTTCGCGCGGCCATTGCGATCCGCGATGCGATCGCCGAGATGAATGCGGCGGACGATCGGCTCGGCCTCAACCTCCGCATCGGCGTGAACACCGGCGAGGCATTCGTGGTCCTCACCGCCCGGCCGAGCGAGGGCGAGGGGATGGCGGCGGGCGACGTCGTAAACACAGCCGCACGTCTGCAGGCGAATGCCCCGGTCAACGGCATCCTGGTCGGCGAGACGACGTATCGCGCGACCGCGCACGCGGTCGAATACGAGGAGACGCCGTCGATACAGGCGAAAGGCAAGGCCCAGCCGGTGCCGGTCTGGATCGCCCTTCGAGCGCAACCCGGAGCGTCGCGCCGCCAGACATCGCGGACTCCGCTCATCGGCCGGACCGAGCAGCTCGCGACGCTCGGCGGTATGTGGGAACGCGTGATCGCGGACCGCCGGCCTGCGATGGCCACCGCGCTCGGCATGCCCGGGGTCGGGAAGAGCCGTCTGCTTGCGGAGTTCACCGAGCAGCGTCGGGACACCCGGACGTACTGGGGACGATGCCTTCCGTATGGAGAGGGAATCACGTACTGGCCGATCGCCGAGATCATCAAGGACGCGGCCGGGATACTGGTGAGCGACGAACCCGCGGCGGTCTCGCAGAAGCTCGGGACATTGCTCGAGATGCTGCCGACGAGCGACGCAGACGAGCTGCGAACGATCGCCTCGGCGCTCGCGAATCTCGTCGGCCAGGCGACGAGCGCGCGGGGCACGTACACCACGACACAGATCGGACGCGCCGAGCTTCACTGGGGCATACGCCGTGTGTTCGAGCTCCTCGCCGCGGAGCGACCGGTCGTCCTCGTCGTCGAGGACCTTCACTGGGCCGAGCCGACACTGTTGCAGCTGTTGCAGTTCGTGCTCGAGGGCGCCCGCGCACCGCTCCTGCTTCTCGCGACGTCCCGGCCCGAGCTCGCCGACGCTCGGCCTGCGATCCTCGTCGACTCGCAGGATCGGCGCTCGATCCACCTGAGCCCGCTCGACGCCGCGGAAAGTCAGACGCTCTTCGCGCAGCTCCTCGGCGAACGCGAATTGCCAATGGGTGCTGCCGAACGACTGCTGACGGCCGCGGGAGGCAATCCGCTCTTCCTCGAAGAGTTGATGCGGATGCTGGCGGAGACGGGACACCTCGGCGGGGAGGTCCCGATGCTCGCGATCCCATCGAACCTGAATGCGCTGATCGGCGCTCGCTTAGACGCACTGCCGGCGCGGGAGAAGCGCACCGCGCAGCAGGCCGCGGTCGTCGGCGGCGTGTTCTGGTCCGGGGCCGTTGCCTATCTCGAAGAGAGCGACACCGAGGTGAGCTCGACGCTCACCGCGCTGGGACGCCGTGATCTCGTGCAGGAGCGGGAGACCTCGACGGTCGCCGGTGAACGGGAGTGGGTCTTCAAGCACATCCTCATACGGGACGTGGCGTACGCCCGTCTGCCGAAGGGTCGACGAGCGGCTCTGCATACGCGCTGCGCCGACTGGATCGGCGCACTTCCCGCCGGACAGGACGAGTACGTCGAGATCGTCGCGTATCACCTGGAGCAGGCCTGCCTCGTCGCGCGCGAAGTCGGACGAACTCCGGAACCTCCTCCCATCGGGCGGGCGGCGGATGCCCTCGCGAGTGCGGCTGACCGGGCCGAGCGTCGCGAAGGCCTGCGCGAAGCGGAGCGCTATTACGCGCGGGCGCTCGCGCTCCTCGGCGATGGTGAAGTAGAGCGCGCGACCTCGATCCGCGTCCGTCGCGGCGTCGCCCTGCGTGGACTCGGCGAGCTCCGCGACGCTGCAGCGCTCCTCGCGCAAGCCGCCGAAGAGGCCAGCGCGCTCGACCGGGCGAGCCTCCGCTGCGCAGCGCTCGTCGCGCTCGCGAATATCGATGCGAAACAGGGCCGGCCGGCCGATGCGAAGCGCCGGCTGGCTGAGGCGACCACTCTCGCAGACGCCGTCGCCGATCCCGTCCTGCGGATCCGTGCCGCGTTCGAGTCGTCAGCCGTGCGCGCGCACTTCGATGGCGCGATCGACGCGGCGATCGCCGAGCTCAACAGTGCTCTCCGCACGGCGGAAGTGATCGAGGATCGCGGCCTGCTCGCGGAAGGCCATCTTCGCGTCGGCACGCTGCTCTTCAACGAAGGCCGACTCGTCAGATCCGCGGACGAGCTCACGCGCTGTATTCGGATTGCATCGGCGACCGGCAGTCACCGCGACGAAGCGCGCGCGAGCTCTCTGCTCGGCCTCGTGAAGTACTACCGCGGCGAGCTCGATGAGGCGGAGCGGCTCGGCGCCGATGCGATGCAGTGGTTCGAGCGCACCGGCGACACCTACTTCCAGCTTCAGAACCTGCGGAAGCTCGCGATCTACGCGCTCGCGCGCGGCGACGCCGCGCTTGCGGAGAAGCGGCTGACCGAGGCGCTGTCGATCGCGTCCAAGACCGGTGGCTGGATCGTGACCGAGCTCTACCGGCTTCTGACCGCGACGATGCTGAAGCAGGGCAAGCTCGAGAGCGCGCGCGAGATGGCGGGCCGAGCGCGATCCAGTCAGCCCGAAGACGACGTTTACGCCACGGCCGCGGTGGCGCTCGCCGAAGGTTTCGTCGCGGCGGCGGAGGGTGAACGCGAGACCATGCTCGCGCGGTTCCGTACTGCGCTCGCGCTGCTCGAGGAACAGCGCCTGCAGGTCGATCTGGGCGAGGCGCGGATCGAGTTCGCACGGTCGTTGCGCGACCTGGGGCAGGTCGACGGCGCGCGGGCCGAGTTCAGCCGCGCGCGCGAGGTTTTCGCGAGCATGGATGCCGTCGGTATCGTGTCGGAGATCGACCGGGATCTCGCCGGCATCACTGGCGAAGAGGCCCGGACGTCGGGCCCCTTCGCCGCACCACTTAGCTGATCAACTCGCGAGCGTCAATCTCCCTCGAAGCATCCGCCCTCCACCCCTCCGTTGCAGAAGCGGTTGTTGAAGACCGTCTGGCCGGTCTCACTGAAGGAGTCAGTCTCTCCGTTCGCGGTGTACGTCTGGTTGACCGTGCATTCCGCTCCGAGGACGCTCTGGCTGCAGATTCCGGTCTGCTCGGAGTTCTGAGTGGACCCGAGCGCTTCGTCGTCAGTCTGGACGCTCGATTGGCTGACCGTGTTCACGTTTGCCGTTGTGCCGCCATTCTGTTCCGCGCAACAGAACTCCGGACCGATCTTCGTCTGCGTCAATGCGCCGGTCGTTTCGGCGTGTTGCGTCTGGTCTTCGTCCTGGGTGGCCGTGCTGTGAATGACGCCGGGCGAGGTCAATGAGGTTGTTGTCTGCAGCACGTCTCCATCCAGGCCGCCTGACAAGTTGCCCTCGGTCTGGATGACGTCGCCTGCGGGCGTGTCGGCGTCCTGGTTCTGCGTGATCCGCTGCTGAAGACTCGAGGCGATGTTGCCGGTCTCAGAGGTCTGCATAACGTCCGCTTCCACGTTCCGTCCCAGCAGGGAGTCTGTGTTCTGCTCTTGCGTGATACTGCCGTCGGTCCGTGCGCTTTCGTTCTGGACCTGAGACTGCCCCACGTCAGATGAGTTGTCGCCGCTCGTTGATGTCTGATTGACCGTCGCGCTTTGCCGGGCGTTCTGTGACTGGGTGACCGCGCCGGTCTGGTGCGTGTCGAGCGTCTGATGGATCGTCTGCGTGACCTTCGCAGTGTTGCGCCCGGTCTCGCTCACCTGCGTGATCTCGGTCTCCTGCGTCGCCACCTGCGCTGATCCTCCGCGCTGCGTGGTCCGCTCGCGCACGTACGCGTAGTTATTCCCCTTCTTGCTGTGCTGAGTGATCTTGCATCTCTGTTTCTGCTTGTCTCCGCCGGTCGCGTCCATGTCACAGCCGGCGGAATTCGTCGTGCTTGCGGTCTCCACAAGACTCGCCACGCTCGACTGGACGATGACGCACTCGTCGATCCCCAGCAGCGTGACGCTCACCGTCGGCGAACAGTTGACGACGTTCGCGGCCGGTAGATTCGCAGGCGCTAGCTGCACGACCTTGTTAGCCGTTGTGCAGTTCCACCCTGCGCCCGGACAGTCCGGCCCGGCGTAGTTCAGCTGTCCCTGCTGTATCACGACGGAGCCGGGATCGATGCCGATCGAGTTGAGGTACGCCTCGATCTTTGGAAGGCTCGATAGATCTGTGTGCCCTGTGCCCGTTTCTGATGCGACTGCTTCGGCCGGTGCCCCGGCCATGATCATGAGAGCTAGTGCGACGAGGGCGGTAGCGACCTTTCGCGTCATTCGATACCTCCGCTGAATAGCGCACTGCGCGAGCCGCGTCCGGTGCCCCGCTCTAGCGGCACCTGGCGAAGCCGCAGCGGCTCATGGCCTTCGTTCGAGGCTATGGAGCGCGAATTGCGTTCGCGTTACGTTCGTATTGAGGTCGCCCCGGACGGACCTAGCGGGCGTCGTGCTCCTCTTCCGCGTGAGCCAGATCCAGACCGTATCGCGTTGACTCCGGGTCGCCCTCGGCGATCCGACTGAGCCGCTGCATCGCCGCATCGCGCTCCATCTGGCGCGCTTCCTTCGAGCCCCGCGTGCGCCAGACGAGATCGGCGATCAGAGCGACGACGGCACGATGTGCCCTCCGCCAATCGGCGGGCGACACGCCCGCTTCCCTCCACGGCTTCACGAGGGCTTGATGCGCATCTTCGTTGCCGCGCGTGGCGGTGTAGACCTTCTGTTTACTCAGTCGACACGAAGCCGACCCCCGCGCCTGTGCGACGGATAGCGGGACTTATCGGCCGCGCGTCCCGGGCGTCCTCGCAGCCGTCTTCTTGGCGTTCGCCTGCTTTTCGGTCGTGCGCTTCGGGACCGCCTTCTTTGTCGCGCTCTGTTTCGCAGTCTTCGCGGGTAAAGCGAGCGCGTGCCGGTGTCCGCGCTCGATCCACGCGCGAAGCGCTTTTGGAGTAGCGACGATCGACGCGGGAACGACGACGTACTCCTTCATCGGGCGACCCATCGGCTCGAATGGCGCTGCTCCTTTCAGTTTGAGCAGCGCGACGCGATCGCTTTCCGCGAGGCGCACGACGATCGCGTCCTGGAAGGTCCCGGCGAACATGTTCCCGTTCACGAAGGCGCTCGCGTATCCGAACATCGGCCGCCGCGTGACGCCGGGCGAAGCAGGCAGCGCCTTGTCGAAGGCCGCGACGAGCTCGGGCGACGACTTCTTCCAGGCTTTCACGTCGGCCGGAATCTACCCGCAACCGGGCAGCACATGTCGCGCAAGCCGGCAGGACACCTGGCCGACCCGACTCCAAGCGCGAGGAGTCGGTTCATGCGTTGCTACCCAGGGGTAGTGTGCTGTAACATTCGTTACCGATGACCGATCCGCGATGGCTTGTCCTAACGTGGCGACTGCCGTCGGACTCGAGCACGCCCCGGGTGGCGACGTGGCGCATGCTTCGGCGCGTAGGCGCCGTGCTGCTGACCCCTGGAGCCGCGGCCGTCCCGTACAGCGAGGATCTCCTCGAGCAGCTGGACTTCCTCGCGCAGGCCATCGAGGACGCCAGGGGCGAGGCCTGGGTGCTGCCCGTGCGGCAGCTGTCGGATCGCGAAGAGGCGGAGATCCGACGACGCCAACGAGAGGCACGCGCGTCGGAGTACGACAAACTCGCGGCGGCCGCGAAGCGCGTGCCGTCGCAAACACGGGCACACGCGGGATTCGCCCGCCTGCGACGCGAACGTGCTCTTGGGGCCCTCGAGCGCCGGCTGAAGACGGTGGAGACACGCGACCACTTCCACGCACCCGGAAGGTCCGCGGCCGAGCGTGGCATCGGCGCGGCACGCCAGCGATGAGCCGCTACGTCACGCGCGAGCGCGTGCACGTCGACCGCATCGCGACGGCGTGGGCGATCCGCCGATTCGTCGACCCGGACGCGACGTTCACATTCGTCGCACGCGAACGGGACCCCGGGCGCGTGGACGGCACGCCGTTCGACATGCGGGGCAGCGCGTTGTCGCATCGCGACGGCAAGGTCACTTTCGAAGTGCTCCTCGCATCGCATCACCTGATCGACCCCGCCCTCGCGGGCATGGGGGCGATCATCCACGCGGCGGATACCGGGGAGGAAGAGACGCCCGAGACCGCGGGCGTGCGCGCTGTCTTCGACGGGATTCGTGATGGGCTGGGGTCGGATGAGGAGCGTCTCGCGGCTGGGTTCACCGTGTGCGAGGCGCTCTACGCGTACTGCCGTGGGCAAATCAGTGGAGGAGGAGCGACATGAAGTGGATCACGCGCGAACACCCGAGGGTGGACCGAGTGGCCTGTCCCTGGCTGGTGCAGCGCTTCGTCGACAAGGACGCTGAGTTCCTCTACGTGCGCGCCGACACGGTCGCGAGCGAGGCCGCCCGCACGGGCGCGACGCCGTTCGATATCAAGGACGTGGAGCTTGGCCATCACGGCCCGGAGTGCAGCTTCGACGCGTTCGTGCACAAGTACAGCCTGGACGAGGATCAGGCGCTCGCGTACATGGCTCAGGTCATCCGCGGCGCAGACACATCTGACAAGACGATCACGCCCGAGTCCGTGGGCGTCGAGGCGCTGCTCGATGGCGTACGCCTGCTGCACTACCCCGACGACCAGGCGCAGCGGAAGGCCTCGATCCCGGTCCTCGACGCGCTGTACGCGTACTGCAAGGAGAAGGTCGGCAAGCGGTGACGCTCCGGCAAGTCAGCGAGATCGCGGTCCCGCCAGGCACGCGGCCGGGGTTCGATCACGCCGACGTGTTCCTCTCCACCCAGAGCAGTCGCATGTATGTGGCGCATACCGGGGCGGACCGCATCGACGTGTTCGACTGCGCACGCCGTACGTACCTGCACGAACTCCCCGGTCACCCCGGTGTTGCTGGCGTCCTCATCGACTCGCAGCGCGATCTTCTACTCGCGACGGATCGCGCTGCCGCACGCCTCAGCCTGTACCGCGTCTCGGACGAGTCGCTGCTCGCTCGCGTCGCGGTGGGGCAGCACCCGAACGGCGTCGCGCTCGACACGCATCGCATGCACGCGTACACGTTCGATCTCGGCGATCCGCCCGGCGTGGGTTGCACGCTGACCGTGGTCGATCTCGAGCGCCACGTTGTCATAGCGCAGCGGGCGCTGCCGGGTCGGCCGCGTTGGGCCGCGTACGACGAGGCGGCGCGCGTTGTCTATGCCAACATCAGCGAGCCGCCGTGCGTCATCGTCATCGATACCGAGACCACGCACATCTCGCGGAGCATTCCCGTGCCGGCGGCCGGTCCGCACGGCCTCGCCTTGATCGACGGCCTCCTCTTCTGCGCCGCAGATGGCGGCGAGCTCGTCGTGCTGGAGACGAGCGGCACGGTCCGCGCGCGCCTCCCGCTCACTGGTGCTCCTGATGTGCTGATGTACGACCGCGATCTCGGCCGCGCGTATGTCGCCATCGGCTCACCCGGGCACGTCCAGTCGTTCGACACCAAGGCGCTGCGGCCAATAGAGACCGTCCAGACCGAGGACGGCGCGCACACGATCGGGTGGGATCCGGAGCGGAAGGAACTGTGGGCCTTCGCGCCGAAAGCGTCCGCGGCGCTCGTGTTCGCGGACGCTCAGTAGTCGTGTCGTTGATCTTCGACGGGCAGTTCTGGGTCGGAGTCGGGCTGCTTGCACTGCTGACGCTCTCGCCCGGGGCCACCACGGCCCTCGTCGTCGCGGTCGCGGCGGGGCACGGTCGACGCGCGTCGTTCGTCACAACGCTCGGGATCGGGACCGGCATCGTCGTGCACTCGGCGGCATCCGGGCTGGGACTCTCGGTCGTGCTTGCCGCGTCGCCCGAAGCGTTCACGCTGCTCAAGACCGCTGGCGCCATCTACCTCGCGTATCTCGGCGTCCGCGCGCTCGTGCGGAGTAGTCGGCGACAGGCTGCCGCCGCGGCGATGCCGTCGAATCGGGCCTTCTACATGCGTGGTCTACTCACGAACCTGCTCAACCCGCAGGTCGCGATCTTCTACCTGACATTCCTCCCGCAGTTCATCAACCCGAATGAACAGGTGCTCGCAAAGTCGCTCGTGTTCGGCTTATCGCACGCGTGCATCGCGATCACCTGGTTCGCGGCCTACGCCTACGGCGTGACGAGTCTCGCCACGCGCGTCCAAGCCGCGAAACCCTGGATCGAGCGCGTGAGTGGCCTCGTCCTGATCGGCTTCGCGGTCCGGCTGCTGCAGCTGTCACGTTAGACGTGCCTCGCGCCGATACCGAGTTGCGCTCTGGGCGGCGAGGGTAGCGTTGCTCCGATGGAGCCAGCAGACGCGCTGGAACGTATCGCGTACCTGCTCGACAGAGCGCGGGAGAAGCCCTACCGCGTCCGCGCCTACCTCCGAGCGGCCGAGACCGTCAGGGCCCTCGCGCCTGACGAGCTCGTCGCTCGCGTCGCCGCTGGCACGCTCAAGGAGCTTGATGGCATCGGCCCGAAGACTGCGGCGATCATCACCGAAGTCGCGACCGCCGGCTCAACCGTGTACCTCGACAAGCTCGAGGAGGAGACGGCCCTCGCCGTAGGCAAGGGCAACGAGATCGTCGCCCAGCTGAAGGGCGACCTCCACGTGCACTCCCTGTGGAGCGACGGCGGCGCCGAGATCGACGTGATGGCGCGTGCCGCCCGCGACCTCGGCCACGAATACATCGCGCTCACCGACCACTCTCCCCGGCTCACCATCGCCAACGGTCTCTCGCGCGAGCGCTTACTGCAGCAGCTCGACATCGTCGCGGCGCTGAACGACGACCTGGCGCCGTTCCGCATCCTCACCGGGATCGAGGTGGACATACTCGAGGACGGCACGCTCGATCAGGACGACCAGATCCTCGAACGACTCGACGTCGTCGTTGCCTCGGTCCACTCCAAGCTGCGCATGGAGAAGCGGGAGATGACGCGGCGAATGATCACCGCCATCGCCAACCCGCATGCGGACGTTCTCGGCCACTGCACCGGTCGCTACGTGGTCGGCCGTGGCCGGCCGCAGTCGGAGTTCGACGCCGAGCTTGTGTTCCGTGCCTGCGAGCGGTTCGACACCGCGGTCGAGATCAACTCCCGACCGGAGCGCCTCGACCCGCCGAACGACCTGCTCGAGCTCGCCGTCGAGGTCGGCTGCCGATTCGCGATCAATTCGGATGCCCACGCGCCCGGTCAGCTGGAGTGGCAGCCCTACGGCGCCGACAAGGCGGTCGAGACCGGGGTCTCCATCGACCGCGTCGTGAACGCGTGGCGAGCCGATGAGTTGCTCGGATGGACCCAGCGGTCAACGTCGCACACGAAATAGAGGTCGCCGGAGATGCGCATCGCGCTAAGTCGTGAGGAGATCCTCGCGCTGCTTGAGGAAACACCTGAGCGCATCGCGACGGCGACTGCGGGGATGACAGCGGCACGAGCACGTACCGCGCCGAAGGCCGGCGAGTGGTCACTCAACGACATCCTCGCGCATCTTCGCGCGTGCGCCGACATCGGCGGAGACGCGATCGCGCGGATCCTCGCCGAGGATCGACCGACCCTACGGGCGGTGGATCCTCGCGTCCATGTGACGGAGACCGACTACCTGCGTGTCGATTTCGAGAGCTCGTTGCGTGCGTTCGCTCGGCAGCGCGCACGATCGTTGGCCGTCCTTCAGCGTCTCGCGCCGACGGACTGGTCGCGCGGCGCGCGGGTGATCGGCCGGTCGAGAACGCGAGAGGAGAGCGTGCTCTCGTATGCGCACTGGCTCGCCCGCCATGAGCGCGCGCACTACCCAGAGATCGAGCGTTTGGCGCGGCGGGTTTCCGGCAAATAGCCGACGCGGCCCCAGC
>DATEZK010000291.1:0-8042 GCA_035255665.1 Candidatus Limnocylindria bacterium | reverse complement strand
AGGAGATGAACGCGTGCATTTCGATTCTTCGACCCTACGCGAGCTCGGCTGGAGCTCCTTCTTTGATGAACAGTTCGGCGCGCATGCCGCGGTGGGTCTCGTGCCCGCGCGCGTGGCCGTCGAACATCGCGGCGCCTACGTCATCTACGGCGAATCCGGTGAGCTCGTGGCAGAGCTCGCGGGAAGGATGCAGGGCGACTACGTACGTCACGACCCCGGCAAGCTGAAGTTCGCGCCGCGTGTCGCTTCACGCCTGCCGGCGATAGGCGACTGGATCGCGGTGAGCGCGCGCGCAGACGAGGGACGCGCGACGATCCACGCGACCCTGCCGCGTCGCACGCAGTTCTCGCGCAAACAGCCGTGGAATCCGACGGAAGAGCAGGTCCTCGCTGCGAACATCGACACCGTGTTCGTCGTGTCAGCGCTCACCGAGGCTTCAGACGTCCACGATCCGCCCAATCTCCGGCGCCTGGAGCGCTTTCTCGCGATGGCGCACGAGAGCGGCGCCCGACCGGTCGTCCTTTTGACAAAGGCGGATCTCCGCTCGGACGCATCGGAGCAGGCCAGCGCCCTTGGGGTGCTTGGCGTCGATGTCGTCCTGACCAGCGCGTTCGCGCAGGAAGGGCTCGTGGCGCTCGAGCCATACCTCGCGCCGGGTCAGACGGCTGCGCTCATCGGCTCGTCGGGCGCCGGCAAGTCCACGCTCATCAACGCCATCCTTGGTTCTGACCTGCTCGCGACGAATGATGTGCGTCGCGACGGTGTGGGTCGGCACACGACCTCGCGCCGCGAGCTCGTACGGCTCCCGACGGGAGGGCTCATGGTCGACACGCCGGGTCTGCGAGAGATTCAGCTCTGGGACTCGGGCGACGGCGTCGCTGGCGCGTTCGCCGATATCGATCGGCTTGCGTCCGCCTGCCGCTTCCGTGACTGCAGCCACCTGTCGGAGCCTGGCTGCGCCGTGACCGGCGCGATGCAGACCGGAGTGCTCGATCCTGCGCGGCTCAAGAGCCTGCGTAAGCTGCAACGCGAGCTCGAGCACCTCGAGCGGAAACAAGGCGGCCGCGGCGCCCTCGAGCGGAAGCACATGTACCGATCGCTCGCGCGTGCTTCGCGCCAAAGGCGCCCCTAGCCAGCGAGGGCACGGATGCGCGGTTACGGTAACCGCGATGACGCGAGCTGCGACCGCGCCGGGCGTACCTTTGGACGAGCCCGCACTCGCGCGGGCAGTGCGCACGCTCGCGCGCGCGGAGCCTCGCTTCGCGCACATCGTGAAGCGGCACGGTCAGCCGCCGCTCTGGCCACGCGATCCCGGCTTCCAGACGCTGGTGCTGTTGATGCTCGAGCAACAGGTCTCGCTCGCTCAGGGTCGCGCGATGTACACGCGGATCGCCAACGCGACCGGCGCGGTGACGCCTGCGAACGTCGCGGCGCTCGGTGAATCAGGGCTACGCGCGCTCGGCGTGACGCGACAGAAATCCGCGTACCTCGCCGCGCTCGCGGACCGGCTCGAGCGGAGCGACTTCGATCTCGACGCGCTCGCCACTCTGTCCGACGCTGACGCGGACGCCGCGCTCGATGCGCTCCACGGCGTCGGGCCCTGGACCGCCCAGTGTTACCTGCTGTTCGCGCTCCGACGTTCAGACGTGTTTCCCGCAGCCGACCTCGCGCTGCTGGAGGCGGTGCGCCAGCTGTGGCGACTCCCCGCGAGACCGTCACCCGAGGCGCTCGCGCGGCGCGCCAAGGCGTGGCGTCCGCACCGCGCGGTCGCCGCGCGTCTGCTGTGGCATCACTATCTGAGCGAACGTGGACGAAGCTAAGTCGCGAAGAGGCCCGCCCATCCAGGACATGCTCGTCCGCCTTTACGACATCCCGGAGTCAGCGTCGCGCGTGCGAGCACTGCACGACGCGGGCATCGAGCTCCGTCGCGCGCTCGCTCCGGAACGGCACATCGTCGTGTCCTGGGTACGCCAGCACTTTGGCGAGGGCTGGGCGAGCGAGTGCGAGGTCAGCTTCGGGCGCCTGCCCATTTCTTGCTTCCGCGCGCAGCGCGGTCAGGACGTCCTCGGCTTCGCGTGCTACGACGCGACCGCGAAGGCGTTCTTCGGGCCCACCGGGGTGCTGGAGCGGGAACGGAAACAGGGGATCGGGACCGCGCTGCTGCTCGCAAGCCTCCACGCCATGGCCGCGGAGGGCTACGCCTACGCGATCATCGGCGGAGCGGGCCCCGCCGACTTCTACGCCAAGGCCGTCGGTGCCGTGCCCATCGCCGGTTCGACGCCCGGGATCTACGCGAACCTGCTGCGTGGCGGTCGCGCACCGGCCCCGTAGCATTCGACCGCCCTCCGGCGTTCTTCGTAAGCACGACAGGAGGTATCCATGCGTGAACTTGGGGGGCAAAGCTCGACCACGGCGCTGAACGCCATGCTGGGCGCAGGTTCCGTTTTCGAGGGCAAGCTGCATTTCGAGGGTCAGGTCCGGATCGACGGGACGTTCACCGGCGAGATCACGACCACGGACCTCTTGGTCATCGGTGAAGGCGCGAAGGTCTCGGCGACCATCAACTGCGGCTCGGTCGAGATCAAGGGCGACATCACCGGCAACGTCAATGCCAGCGACTCGATCGTGCTGCGCGCGACCGCACGCGTTCAGGCTGATATCTACTCGCCGTCGCTCGTCGTGGACAAGGGCGCCGTCTTCGAGGGCAACACACGGATGACGGGCGGTGCTCGGAGCCTGGTCACGGTCGCCTCCGGCGATCGCCGCGAACGCCAGAAGAAGAACAAGGGCGCCGGCTTCGGGCGCGAGCTCGTGCCCAGCGGCCAGTCGGCACTGGAAAACGGCCACAGCGACGAGGGTGGCGAACACCCGACGCAGTAGTCGCGTGACCGAGAGGTCCCAGGTAGGTTTCGAACCCCCGCGTAGGTGATGCGCCGGATGACATGCCGGCGGTACACCTATGCCAGCAACGAACGGGAGTCGGGGAAATGCTGATCGAGGATCCATCGGAAGGTTCACTGCAGCGCATGTCATTGCTTCGCCGCGGGCCGGATCCGGTGCCCGCGCGTGGAGAGCTCGAGTGGAACGAGGAAGGCGGCGTCACGAAGGCAGCACCACAGCTGCCGCAGGACGCCCCGACCGTGAGCCTCGATCCCGAGCCGATGCCCCACGCGGTCGTGGAAGAGACGCCGATCGAGGTCATCGACGCTACTGCGGGAGCACTCGCGTCCGAGATCGCCCGCCGCAGAGCTGAGGGGCTCGAGCGTCTTGACGCCGAGATGCGCACACGGCGGGCCGAGCTCATGCAGAGCTTGGAGCTGCAGCGCGCGGAGGCCGAGCGGCGCATCGCGGAGGCCGAAAAGCTCGAGCGCGAAGCGATCTCTCGCAAACGTGATCAGACTGACCGGCTCTGGTCAGCCGAACAGCCGCGGAACCTCGCCGAGCGCCTGAACAGCGCGCTCACTGTTGAGCTGGTCGAGACGAGGCGGCGCTACGAAGCGGCAGAGGTGCGGCTTCACGCCGAGTTCGAAGGCCGGCGCCGTGAGGAAGCCGAACGGCTCGAGACCTGGCGCCGCGCGGAGCGCGAGCGCATCGAGGCCGAGCTCGTCACTGAAGAGCAGCGTTTCAGCGACCGCCTTCTGCGGCAGCTGAAGGAGTTCGAGTTCCAGCTGGGCGAACGCCAGCGCGAGCAGGAGCAGCGTTTGACCGAGTGGTGGACAGAGGCCGAGCAGCTCGCGCGACAGAAGGTCGCGGCGCTCCTCGACGAGACGCTCTCGAAGAAGGCGATCACCGGCTCCTAACGGCGAGGCTCGCCAAGTGCGCGCACGGTGCGCTCGGCGTCGGCGACGGTGACGTCGCCCGGCAGCGCGAGGACGGGAAGATCCGCACCGGCTGATCGGTAGTCATCGAGACGCGCGCGGCACCGAGCCGCATCGCCGACGATCGCGAACGCGTCGAGCAGCTCATCGGTGATCGCCGCGCTTGCGGCATCGCGATCCCGCGCTTCCCATAAGCGCCGCACCTCTTCAGCGGTCGAGGCGAAACCGTGGCGGGCGACGGCCTCGCGATAGAAGCGGCCCATACCTCCGATGTAGAACGCGAGATGACGCCGCACGACGGCGCGCGCGGTCGCGTCGTCATCGGTCACGAGCACGGGGAGGAGCGGCGCAACGGTGAACGACGCGCGCTCGCGGCCCGCGGCGCGAAGCGACTCCTCGATCATCGCGATGTCCGCGCGCAGCGTCTCGGGACTCGTGAAGTAGGGAAGCCACCCGTCGGCGACCTCCGCGCACTGCTTGACGGCGCGAGGTGTGAGGCTCGCGTGATAGATCGGGATGCGCTCCCGCGGCCGCGCCAGCGTCACCGCGAAGCCAGGAGCGACCGCGATCGTCTCCCCGCTGTATCCACGGCGCGAGCCACCCACGATCGCGCGCACCGCTTCCGTCGTTTCGCGCAGTCGGAGAAGGGGCCGCGTCATCGGAACACCGTGCCATCCCTCGACGACGCGTTGACCCGACGTTCCGAGGCCGAGGATCGCGCGGCCGCCGGAGAGCTCGTCCAGCGTCACCGCTGCCATCGCGAGCAACGCGGGTGTGCGGCTGTAGACGTTGACGATGCCGGTCCCGAGGTGGATGCGCTCGGTCACGCGAGCGAGGGCGCCGAGCGTTACAAAGGCGTCGCGACCCCACGCTTCAGGCACGAACATGGCTTCGTAGCCGCTTTCCTCGGCTGTGCGCGCGAACGCGGCGACCTCGGCGAACGGACGGTCATGGACGGTCCCGAGCGCGATCCCTATTCGAGACATCGACGCGCATGCTGCCACCTAGACTTCCGGCGCATGGCAGACCTCGTGATCATCGGAGCGATCCTGTTCGGCGCTCTCGCCGGCTGGCGGAAGGGCTTCGTTCTTCCGCTCATCGCGCTCGGCGGCGCGCTGCTTTCGATCGCGGCGCTGTATGCGGGTCCCTTGAACGGCATCGTGCCGTCAGGCACCGCGGGCCTCGGACTCGGCGCCGCCGCGCTCTTCATCGGAGGCGCGGTCCTCGGTCGCGTCGGCGGCGCTCTCGTGGGACTTGTGTACCGCTTCCAGATCCTTCGACGGATCGACAAGGTCGTTGGCATCCCGCTCGGTGCGGTCACCGCGACCGTGGCCGTGTACGTCGCCATCCTCGGCACGCTTGCTCTGGACGGCTGGCTTTCACCGCTCCACGGAAAGGCGGCGATCGAGGTCAAGGACATCGCCGCGGTTCAGGCGCTCGCTGCCGCGAATCCGTCGCTCGGGATCTTCGCCGACCCGGCGGTGCTGCAAGCGATGGCGACCGCAGCGACGAGTTCCCCCGTCGCCGCGGACCAGCTTGCGAAGTTCGACCAGACGCTCGCGTTCTACGAGCAGACGGTGCGGCCAGAGCTCCTTCAGAGCCGCATCGTCCCTGTGCTGCTCATGCTCGGAGAGTCGCTCCCCTTCATCGGCCGCCACGCGGAGCTCCCGACCGAATAACCCGCCGCCCTCCTAGACTCAGATACAGCCACCCACAAGGGGAGAAGATCCATGGAACTGAGTTCGGGCGACGCCGCGCCCACGTTCGCGCTGACCGATGAGAACGGGAAGCTCGTTTCGACCGATGCGATGCGCGGCAAGAAGTACGTCGTGTACTTCTATCCGAAGGACGACACACCGGGTTGCACGGTCGAGGCCTGCCAGTTCAATGACAACCTGACCGCTTTCCAGACGCTGGGCATCCCGGTGCTCGGCGTTTCGCGCGACGATGCCGCGTCGCATCGCGCCTTCCAGGAGAAGTTCTCGCTCAAGTTCCCCCTGCTCAGCGATCCGGACCGCAAGACCCACGATGCGTACGGTGCATGGGGCGAGCGGCCCGGCCGCGGCGAGGGCGTGATCCGCTCGACGTTCCTCGTGGACGAGAAAGGGAAGATCAAGAAGGCGTGGTACGGCGTGAAGCCAGATGGCCACGCAAAAGAAGTGCTCGACGCGCTGAAGAGCTAGTTTTTGGCGTCAAAGCGAACCGGTGACACCGTGAGCCGGTACGCTGTCTAACACGATGAAGACGTATCGGCCGCCCACGTCGAACGAAGCGGTCCTGCGACGCGGCGATTTCATCGCACCGGTCCTGCACGAGATCCGCAAGGTGATCGTCGGCCAGGACTATCTGGTGAATCGACTGCTCCTCGGTCTCCTGTGCAACGGACATCTGCTCATCGAGGGCGTGCCTGGTCTCGCGAAGACGCTCGCGGTGAAGACCCTTTCGGACACGATCGAGGCGAGCTTCAAGCGCGTTCAGTTCACGCCGGACCTTCTACCGGCCGACCTGAACGGCACGATGATCTACAACCCGGCCGACCAAACGTTCCGGCCGCGCCTCGGCCCGATCTTCACGGACATCCTTCTCGCCGACGAGATCAACCGCGCGCCTCCGAAGGTGCAGAGCGCGCTGCTCGAGGCGATGCAGGAGAAGCAGGTGAGCATCGGCGGTACCACGCACCCGCTCGGTGAGCTGTTCATGGTGCTTGCCACGCAGAATCCGATCGAGCACGAAGGGACCTACCGCTTGCCGGAGGCGCAGGTCGACCGCTTCATGATGAAGGTCGTCATCGGCTACCCGTCGCAGCAGGAAGAGCGCGAGATCATGGATCGCCAGACGATCGGCGAGGTCCCGCAGGTCCGCCGCGTCGCCACGCCAAAGGCCGTGCTCGACGCGCGCGCCGCGGTGAAGCTCGTCCACATGGAGGACTCGCTCAAGGACTACGTGGTGCGGATCGTCTTCGCCACGAGAGAGCCCGAGCAGTTCGGGATGAACGACCTCCGACCGATGATCGCGTACGGCGTATCACCGCGCGCGTCGATCTTCATCTCGCTGGCCGCGCGCGCGAACGCGTTCCTCGAAGGACGCGATTACGTGCTGCCGGATGACGTGAAGGCCGTCGCGACCGACGTGATGCGTCACCGTCTCATCGTGACGTACCAGGCGGAGGCCGAGGAGGTCACGCCCGAGTCCGTCATCGCGAAGGTGCTGGACAAGGTCCCGCTCCCCTGACCGTGGCCGCGACAGCACGCGCTCACAACCGCGTCCGGGCCGATCAGCCCCTTCCAGCGAACGTGCTCCGGCGCATCCGGCAGGTCGAGATCAAAGCGCGCATCCTCGCGGACGAGGCGCTGCTCGGGACGTATCGCAGCGTCTTCCGTGGGTCGGGGCTCGAGTTCGAAGAGGTGCGCGAGTACGAGCCGGGCGACGACATCCGCAGCATCGACTGGAACGTCACGGCCCGGATGGGAATGCCGTACATCAAGAAGTTCCGCGAGGACCGCGAGCTGAACATCCTGCTCGCGGTCGATGTCTCCGCGTCGTCCTGGTTCGGCTCGGTCGATCAGAGCAAGCGGGATCTCGCCGCGGAGGTCGCCGCGCTGCTCGCGATGACCGCGATGCGCAGTCACGACCGCGTCGGCCTGCTCCGCTTCGCCGAGGGCCTCCAGGAGTGGATGCCCTCACGCCGCGGCCGCGAGCACCTCCTTCAGGTGATCCGCGAGCTCCTGTTCGCGCAGCCGCGCCGGGTACGGACCGAGATGACCGACGCCGCGCGGTTTCTCACGAACATCACCAAGAAGCGCAGCGTTGTCTTTCTCATCTCCGACTTCCTCGACGTGGGCCTCGTCGACGATCCTGCCGTCCGCATGCTCGGCCGGAAGCACGACGTCATCGCGCTCGTCCTGAACGACCCGCGCGAGCTCGAGCTTCCGAATGTCGGGGTCGTGGCGCTCGAGGATGCGGAGACCGGCAGCATCGCGCACATCGACACCAGCGATCGGCGGCTGCGGGAGGAATACGCGAGCAGCGCTCGGCGCCGCCGCAACGAACGCCGGCAGGCCCTCGCGCGGATGAAGATCGACAGCGTCGACCTTTTCACCGATCGCCCTTTCGTTCCGGCGCTGATGGCCCTGTTCAACGCGCGGACGAGACGCAATTGAGGAAGCTGGCCGTCGCGCTCGCGCTCTCGTTCCCCCTCGCACTCGCGAGTGTTGCCGCGGCCGC
>DATEZK010000290.1:0-2738 GCA_035255665.1 Candidatus Limnocylindria bacterium | reverse complement strand
GCTCGGACTGGTGGCGGGACACGACGATCTGCCCGTTCTCGTCACGCTTCAACGTCTGTCCCCCTGCGCCGCGCTCGGGAATGGTCGCACCGGCCGTCGTCCCGAAGCCCACCGCGACAAGTGTGATCCCGGCGTCCGCAGCCCGTCGCGCCGCCTCGACCACGTCTTCTTCGGGCTCGAA
Source organism: Candidatus Limnocylindria bacterium (assembly GCA_035255665.1). GTDB lineage: Bacteria > Chloroflexota > Limnocylindria > P2-11E > P2-11E > CF-39. The sequence goes on along the minus strand of DATEZK010000290.1, from coordinate 2,557 downwards.
CGCCTCTCCATCACTCATGATGACGAGTGCGCGGTCGCTTCCGCTACGCGACGTGAGTAAGAGATCTGTTCCCTGGCGAATGGCGCGCGCGACCGAGCTGCCCGCCTGTCCGACCACGCTTGGATCCAGGTTGTCGAGGTAGAGTTCCAGGGCCCCCTTGTCCACCGTGAGCGGCGTAAGGATGTAGCTGCGGCCGGCGAACGCGATGAGCCCGAAGCGATCGGACGGCGATGCGGCGAGGAAGCGACGCGCCTCCTGCTTCATGCGCTCGAGCCGATCAGGGCGCTCGTCGGTCGCGCGCATCGAGAGCGAAGCATCAAGCGCGAGGACGACGTCGGCGCCGCCGGCCCGGACCATCGCGCGCTCGGTGCCCCACCGCGGACCGGCAAACGCGACCCCGGCGAAGACGGTCGCCAGCGAAAGCAGGATGACGCGGGTCGTGGGCGGGCGGGTGGCCGACACGGGAATGAGCCGCGCCACGATGCCCTGCTGGCCTAACGCGGCCAGACGGCGCCGCCGCTTGCGGAACGTGATGACGAGCAGCACCGCGACGAGGACGGCCAGTGCCGGAGCGGCCACGAGGGCCCACGGGATGTCGAAGAACGGCATCATGGGAGTGGGCCGCGCCAGGCGAGCAGTGCCATCTCAGCGGCGATGGCCAGGAGCACGAACGCGAGCGGCCAGCGGTACTGCTCCGTGTACTGCGTGTACGTGCGCGAGGTCACCGGCACGCGCTCGAGGCGATCGATCTGCTCGTAGATGCGCTGGAGCGCGGCGGCATCGCGGGCGCGGAAGTAGCGTCCCCCGGTCGAGCGCGCGACGTCGTTGAGCAGCCGCTCATCGATGCGCACCGGCCGGTTCTCGTAGCGAAGTCCGGTGAGCCCGCGCCCAACGGGAACTGGCGCGACGCCTTCGGTGCCCGCGCCGACCGTGTAGATCTTGATCGCATAGGCACCCGCCGCCTGCGCCGCGGTGCGCGGATCGATGTTGCCGCGATTGTTCTCGCCGTCGGTAAGCAGGATCATCACCCGCGACTGCCCCGGCGCATCACGCAGCCGGTTGGCGGCCGTGGCGATTGCCGTCCCGATGGCTGTCCCGTCCTCGAGGAGTCCCGCATGTAAATGATCGACGGCCGCGAGAATGACCGGGTAGTCGAGCGTCAGCGGGACCTGCGTGAGCGCTTCACCGGCGAACGCGACCAGTCCAATGCGGTCGCTCCGCCGCCCGTTGATGAACTGTTTCACGACATCCTTCGCGACCTCGAGCCGGTTTTGCGGCTGGAAGTCTTCGGCGAGCATCGAGCTCGACAGGTCTACGACGAGTACGATGTTGATCCCCTCGCTCGTGATCGTCTCGGCGCGGGCACCAGAGCGGGGCCGAGCGAGGGCGATGACGAGCGCGGCGATAGCGAGTGCGCGCAGCGCGACGAGAAGGCGAGCGATCCCGCGTCCGGCTCGCGGTCCGCGCGCCAGCACGTCGGCGCGGGAGAAGACGATCGCGGGCGCGTGGCGCCGGCGTCGCCAAAGCCACCACGCTGGAAGGGCAAGGAGCAGCGCGAGCGCCCACGGCGCAGCGAACTCGAGACCGAAGACCCGAATCACGCCGCTTTCTCCGCGGTGGCCGCCGTCTGCTGACGCGTCAGCACCTTCTCCACGTCCCGTACGATCGCTCGCGCTTCGTGCCCCAACTCCCGCGCGCGCTCAGCTGTCACGGCGCGACGGGCGAACTTCACCAGGTCGACCTCGGCGAGCAGGTTGCCGAGCCGCTGCACGGGGAGCTCGGGGCGCGACTTCAAGTACTGCACGAGCTCCGTGCTCGTCAGCGACGACGCTGCGCCCGGCACGCGCAGCGCGAGATAGTCGCGCACCACCTCGATCATTAGCGCGACGAAACGCCCTCGTTCCCCTGCCTCCAGCAGGCCCATCCGTTCGACGCGAGCGAACTCTTTCTCGGCGTATTGCAGCGCATTGACCGGAGCGGGCGGAGGCTTTCGCCGCCGGCGACGGAGATACCACCAGAGCAGCAGCGAGACGAGCGCCACCGCGGCAAGCGCAATCACGATCCACCGCCACCAGGTTGGTTGGGCAGCAAGGATGTCACGCGTCGGCTTCGGCACGTGCAGCGCGGTATCAGCCGGCAGCACGCTCCGCACGTAGACGCGCGTTCGCAACGGAACGCGTCGCTCGAGATCCTGGGCTCGCACGACGGCATCGTCGAAGAGGATCGTGACCGTCCCGGTGTCCCACGCGGTGAGGCGCCACCGCGCCGTTTCCTCGGTCGCGACCGAGTCGCTCGAGGAGTCGACCATCCGCGAGCTGACGATTTCGACCGTTTCCGACGTGTCCGGCGCCGTGGGCCACTCGATCGCGGCGCCCTCGGGCGCTCGCAGGCGCGCGACGACGATGAACTGCGTGCCGACCGTCACCGTTTCGGGCCTAACGGCGATCCCGAGCTGCACGGGAGGCGGCGCGATCTGGAGCGCACCCTGAAGCGCGAACGCGACGGCGAGCGCGATCACCGGCGCCGACCGCTCCGCGTCTCGCGCGACCGGAAGAAC
>DATEZK010000289.1:0-3969 GCA_035255665.1 Candidatus Limnocylindria bacterium | reverse complement strand
CTTCGTCGCGGTGTTGCCGAGGCTAATCGTCGGATGATCGTCGACAAGCGCCGCTAGCCGGCCCAGGTCTGGCGCCCGCGCCCTGCTATGGCTTCCAGTCCTTCCGTGACACGTGAGCGCCGACGCCCGCATCCTTGGCGGCCGGGTATTGCTCCATGCGGTCGTACACCCACTCGAACCATTCGAATGCGGCTGGGTTGACCGCGCGGAACTGACCGATGTAACCGCGGCACTTCCGCCACGTGAGCCGCACCATGCCGCCGATCAGATCGTCGGCCATGTGAAGTGGGATCGCGCGCGAGTACACGAGGTAGCCGAGGTTCTCGAATTTCACGAACGTCTCGATGAGCGCCTGCTCGAGCTCGGGACCGAGAGCGTGGATCGCCTCGGGAGACGCGTCGTCGGGCAGCTCGAAGATCTTGCGCACCGACCGCGAGAAGAGATCCGGTGGCTGCGTCGTCTTCATGAGGGTGAGCGCCGTCTCCTGGCGCCGCTGCCGCACGAACGTCACGAACTGGTATGCGGCGAAGATGAAGCCCCCGACGACCGTGGTCGTCGAGATCAGTGCCAACGCGATCTGCAGCTCGGCCGGCATCCATCCCTCCCGCGCTCATGACCTTCGCCTTCGGCTCCGGCTTTCTGGAGCAGCTTTTCGCTGCTCCATCAGTAACCTCCGCTGCGCTCCGGCTTTCTGGAGCAGCTGTTCGCTGCTCCATCAGTAGGATGATGCGCCGATGCCACGCGTTACGGCGGGAGACGTCGACCTCTACTACGAGTCCCTGGGCGAGGGCACGCCTTTCGTGCTGCAGGGTCACGACCACACGGCATGGCTGTTCGGCCAGGCGCCGGTGTTCTCGCAGCGCTACCGCGTGTTGCTCTACGACCGGCGCGGCACCGGCCGCTCCTCGAGCCCCGACGGCGACTGGAGCGCAGCCGACCTCGCGGGCGACCTCGAGAACTTCCTCGATGCCCTAGCGATCGAGCGCGCAATAGTCGGAGGGTCGAGCCTCGGCGGCGTGATCACCGCGCAGTTCGGCGTTGACTACCCGGAACGTGCCCTCGCGCTGATCATCGGGCACACCGTCCCGTACCTCGACGACGTCGGTCGCGCGTGGCTCGAGCGACAGGTCGCGGATGCGCGCCTCGGCCGGCCGGTGATCACGCGACAGCCCGCGGACGTCGAGGGTGGCGAGGAGCCGCCGACGACCGATCCCGTTTTCGCCGCGTCACCGATCGGCCGCATGATCGCCACGACCGGCACCGGTCTCGGCCGCACGCCCGAAGACATCGCACGCGCGATCGCGGTCCTGCGCGACTGGGATCAGCGGCCGCGCAAGGCCGACCTCGCGAAGATCAAGGTGCCCACTCTCGTGATCGTCGGGGAACGCGAGCCGCGCACGACCATCGAAGGCTCGCGCGAGTGGGCATCGTGGATCCCCGGTGCCGAATTCCTCGTGCTCCCGGGCGCGCATCACGCCGCACCGCGCGAGGCCGCGCCCGCCTGGAACGCGGCTGTGCAGGGTTTCCTCGACCGGCACGGCCTGGGTGGACAATCGACGCAATGACCGTCACAGCGCGCGCCGTCCGGGCTCCCAGGGGCACGACCCTCGCCTGCCGCGCGTGGCCGCAGGAAGCGGCGTTCCGCATGATCCAGAACAACCTCGATCCCGAGGTGGCGGAGAACCCGGACGAGCTCATCGTCTACGGTGGCACCGGCCGCGCCGCGCGCTCCTGGGACGCGTTCGACCGCATCCTGTCGACTCTCAAACGACTGAAGAACGACGAGACGCTGCTCGTGCAATCGGGCAAGCCGGTCGGCGTGTTCCGAACGCACGAGTGGGCGCCGCGCGTGCTCATCGCGAACGCGCTCCTTGTCCCGAAGTGGGCGACGTGGGAGAAATTCCGCGAGCTCGAGGACGCTGGTCTGACGATGTACGGGCAGATGACCGCGGGGTCGTGGATCTACATCGGGACGCAGGGGATCCTTCAGGGAACATACGAGACGTTCGCGGCCGTCGCGCGCAAGCATTTCGGCGGCACGCTCGCCGGTCGACTCGTCGTCACCGCCGGGCTCGGCGGCATGGGCGGAGCGCAGCCGCTCGCCATCACGATGAACGAGGGCGTCGGCCTCGTCGTCGAGGTCGATCAGGCGAACGCGGAGCGTCGCCGCAGACAGGGCTTCCTCGACGAGATCGCGCCCACGCTCGACGACGCGCTCCAGATCGCGCAGAGCTCGCTGCGGGACAAGACACCGCGGAGCATCGGCCTCATCGGTAACGCCGCCGACGTGCTGCCCGAGCTCGTGCGCCGAGGGGTGCGCGTCGACGTCGTCACCGATCAGACCAGCGCCCACGATCCGCTCGACGGCTACGTCCCCGCGGGCGTCGAGGATCCCAAGGGCCTGCGCGAGCGCGACCCAGAGGGATACGTTCAACGGTCACGCGAGTCGATGGCGCGCCACTGCCAAGCGATCGTGGCGCTCGCGAAGTCCGGCGCCGTCGCGTTCGACTACGGGAACAATCTGCGCGGCGAGGCCAAGGAGGCCGGCTTTGCCGACGCGTTCAGCTATCCCGGCTTCGTCCCGGAGTACATCCGCCCGCTGTTCGCGGAGGGGCGCGGACCGTTCCGCTGGGTCGCACTGTCCGGCGACACCGCCGACATCCATCGCACGGACCGGCTTGTGCTCGAGCTCTTCCCGGAGAACGAGACGCTCGCACGCTGGATCCGCCTCGCCCAGGACCGCGTTCCGTTCCAGGGGTTGCCCGCGCGTGTGTGCTGGCTCGGCTACGGCGAGCGCGCCCTGTTCGGTGAGCGGATCGACGACCTGGTGGAGCGTGGAGAGATAAAGGCGCCGATCGTCATCGGTCGCGATCACCTCGACTCCGGGTCCGTCGCATCACCGTTCCGCGAGACGGAGGGGATGATGGACGGCAGCGACGCGATCGCAGACTGGCCGATCCTCAACGCGCTCGTGAACGCATCGGCCGGCGCGACCTGGGTGTCCGTACATCACGGCGGCGGCGTCGGGATCGGCAACTCGATCCACGCGGGAATGGTCGCGGTCGCGGATGGCAGCGCGCTTGGGCGTGAAAAGCTGCGACGGGTCCTCACCACGGACCCCGGCACCGGCGTGATGCGTCACGCCGACGCCGGGTACGACGAGGCCCGGCAGTTCGCGGAGCGATCCGCGATCGACCTGCCGAGCCTCGAACGGTGATGCGTTAGGCGACGCGGCTCGCGATGAGCTCGGAGAGACGCTCGTAGGTCTCCCGCGCTCCAGATTCCATGCCGCTTGCGATGACGGCGTCCCTTTCCTCCTTGGAATTGAAGACGCCTCGGTCGCGGAGCTCCGTCACGCCGTCCTTCTCGACGAGCGTGATCTCGACGAACCCGTCTCCTTCCGGCATGTCGCCGAAGAGGAAGCTGTAGACGAGCTTCTCGGGGGCGACGACCTCGCGGTACGTACCGTGGAAGTCGACGATCTCGCCGCCCGAGGTGCGCGTGAGGTATTGCCACTTGCCGCCAGGACGCACGTCCATCTTCTTGACCTCGGTCGCGTCCCTAGCAAAGCCCCACCACTGCGGGATGAACTGGGGATCCGTGATCGTCTCCCAGACGATCTCGCGCGGCGCCTCGAACTTTCGTGTCATGAGGATCTCCCGATCCGACGGCAGGCTGAGCGTGGTCTCGTACTTCGTCTTAGTCGCCATGGTCTTTCTCCCGTTCTTTCTTCGCCTTCCGCTCGCCGATCAGGACCTCCAGCCGATCCATCCGGTCGCTCATGGAGCGCCGGAACGTCTCCAGCCAGGTGTCGAGCTCATCGAAAGGCTCCGACCGCAGCTCATAGATGCGCTGCTGCGCGACCGGACGTACGTCGACCAGGCCGGCGTCGCTGAGCACGCGGAGGTGCTTCGACACCTGTGGTTGACGTAGCCGGAGGCGCTTCGCGATCTCCCCTACCGGGCGCGG
>DATEZK010000288.1:0-2934 GCA_035255665.1 Candidatus Limnocylindria bacterium | reverse complement strand
ACGCGTCCTTCTCGGGAGCGGACGCCGGCTCCGACGGAGGTGGCGACCATGCGCGCTGCGTCGGCGTCGACGCTGACGGCGGCGACCCCCAGGGATCGTCGGATGTGTCGGGGGCCGCCGGCTCAGGGGCGGGCGGCTTGGTCCAGCGCTCGGAAGACGGGATGGGCTCGGGCGGCGTACCCCAGTGGTCCGACCCGGCAGCGGGCGGTGCCCAGGAGCTCGTGGGAGATTCGGCTGGCGGTGGCGCCGCGGGCTCGGATGGCGCCGGACCGAAGATGCCGGAGAGGGCGCTGAGGCGGTCGTCGAGCCCTTGGGCCGGCTCCACCTCTTGCGGCTTGATCCAGTCCGGCTCCGCCGCGGGGGACTCCGGCGCCGTGTGCCAACCGGGTATGACCTCGGAAGTGGGCGGCGGCGCGGCCGGCGGCGTCGCGGACCAGTCCTCTGTCGGCACCGCCTGATCTGGTGTTATCCAGTCCTGCGTCGTCGGCGGGACCGGAGGCGCGGGCGCCGACGTGAAGTCCGGGGAGGTCTCGGTAGGCGCCGGCGCCCACGCGTTCGCCGGTGGCTCGAATGCCGGAGATTGCGCCTCGAACGCTGCGCGATCGACTTCAGAGTCCGGCGCGTACGCGTGCGTGCTTGGCGTGGACAGGTCGTAGGCGGGCATCTCGTACGTGGGCGCGCTCTCGGCGGGCGCTTCGTACGCGGGCGCGCTCACGGCGGGCGCTTCAGACACGGGCGGCGCGGGCCGCGGCGCGGTCTCGATGATCCCGTCACGCACTAGCTCAGCGAGAGCGGTCAGCGCGGCGATGTTGTCGAGCTCGAGCATCGTCGCGATCGCGTTCAGGTCGCGCTCGCCGTTCACCGCGAGCACCAAACGCCATTCCTGGGCCGTGAGCGTGACCGGGCCCTTGAGCACAGCGCGCTCCGAGAGGCGGAACGGCACGTCGTCGGTGGGAATGAGCGTGCGGAGCTCCTCGATGCGTTTCCGCTCGGCCTCTGCTTCTGCCTCTGCCTTCTTCCGTGCGGCCTCGCGCTCTTCCTCGGCTTTGCGGCGCGCTTCCTCTGCCAACCTCTTCGCCTCAGCAGCTTTGCCAAGCAGCTCGTCCAGGCTTCCGGCGTCGAGATTCGCGGGCGGCGCGTCATCCCACGGTGTGAACTCGAACTCGGCTCCTTCGATCGCGAAGATCGCGCCGAGCGCGATCAGTGGCTCCTCTTCACCGAACACCGCCGTGACCACGCGACCACCGGCGATGCCGAGCGCACCGACGGTATCGCCTGCGCGGACCTGGAGCTCACCGGTCTTCTTTGTCTGCCCCAGCAATTCCACGACCGAGCGCAGCGGAAAGTCTTGGACATTTCCGCGCAGCGTCATCGAAGCGCGACCTCGGTGGCCTTATCGAACACGTGCAGCTTCCTCAGATTGAAGCCTACCCGCATATTTGCGCCCGGCTTGGTCTGCGTGTCCGTCGACACACGCGCGACGAACGTCTTTCCATCCGCCGACAGCTGCAGCTGCAGCTCGTTACCGAGGAATTCCACCACTTCCACCTGAGCTTCAACGGGCAGGTGACCGTTCTGCTGCGCGTTAGCCAGGTCGTCGATGTCCTCGGGACGGATCCCGAGCACGACATCGCGGCCCACCGCTTCCGCGGCTTTGCCCTTCACCGGCGCTTTGAAGAAGCCGGCGTCGGCGACAGCGCCGCCTGGGCCACCGACGATCTTCGCGTCGAAGAAATTCATCGACGGGGATCCGATGAAACCCGCGACGAAGAGGTTCACCGGACGCTCGTGAAGATTCTCGGGGGTGTCCAGCTGTTGGAGCTCGCCCGCGTTCATCACGGCGATGCGGTCACCCATCGTCATCGCCTCGACCTGATCGTGCGTCACGTAGATCGTCGTTCGGAGAAGCCGTTGATGGAGCTTCTGCAACATCGCGCGCGTTTGGATCCGTAGCTTCGCATCGAGGTTCGAGAGCGGCTCGTCCATGAGGAACACCGCGGGTTCGCGCGCGATCGCGCGGCCGACGGCGACGCGCTGCCGCTGACCACCGGACAGCTCTTTCGGCTTGCGCTTCAACAGCTGACCGATCGAGAGCATCTCGGCGACCTCGTTCACGCGCCGCTCGATCTCCTTGCGGTCGACGCCGCGGAGCTTCAGCCCGAAAGCGATGTTGTCGTACACGCTCATGTGTGGATACAGCGCGTAGTTCTGGAAGACCATCGCGATATCGCGATCCTTCGGTGCGACATCGTTGACGCGTCGCGCGCCGATGAGGATGTCGCCCGAGGTCTGCTCCTCGAGCCCGGCGAGCATCCGAAGCGCGGTCGTCTTTCCGCAACCCGAAGGGCCGACCAGCACGAGGAACTCCTCGTCGCGGACCTGCAGGTTGAGGTCCTTTACCGCGCTGACGTCGCCGAACTTCTTCGTGACGTGTTCGTAGGTGACCGTCGCCATTGGCAATGAGTCTAGGCGAGCGCGGAGCCGCTTTGCCTGAGGGTTACGGCCCGTCCGGAAGAAGCCGCGAGAAGAGCGAGCCGAAGCGGGTCGCCGCCCGATCGATCGACGTAACGCGCGCGTGGATCGCGTCGTCGCGTGAGCGCTCGGCACCGGGGCGCAGTCGCGCCAGGACCCGGACCCGGTAGGCGACGGCGCCCGGCGGCGGATCGAGTGGCATGAAGAGGATGCGGCCCTCGCCAGCCCCGACCGCCTCGCTGTCCGCGACCGCGATCTGCCGAGGTCGTCCTGTGGCCCTCGCGTAGTACGCGATCCGGGCGAAGGCTTCGCGCACCTCGTCGTCGGAGACGCTGAGGCGGACAGCGAGCGCCCCGTCGGGCGGCAGCGCCCGGAGCTCGCTCTCGATGCCCCAGGCGCGACCCGACGGGACGCCGAGCGTGAAGCTGCCCGCGTCCTCTTCGAGCGCTGCCCGCGGCGTGG
>DATEZK010000287.1:0-12467 GCA_035255665.1 Candidatus Limnocylindria bacterium | reverse complement strand
ACTGGGCGCGCATGGCGAGGATCACGAGCCACCGAGCCAACGTGCGCAGCACGTCGAGTGTGATGTCGGGAACACGCGGGTACTGGCCGAGCTGCTCGCGCAGCGGTTTGTCGATGTCGGGGAAGGGAACGTACTCGAACCGGAGGCTCATCCGATCAACCCGGGAACGGCGTGAAGAAGTAGCCGACGAAGTGGAAGAACACCGGCGCGACGATCATCAGCGAGTTGACACGGTCGAGGATGCCACCGTGGCCGGGGAGGAGCGTCCCGAAGTCCTTGATGCCGACGTTCCGCTTCACGTTGGCCATCGTGAGGTCGCCGATCTGTCCGCCAACGCCGACGATGACGCCGACTGCCAGCACGCCGAACCATGGAAGATGAGGAAACGCGATGCCCCAGTTCAGGAACGCCAGGGCGATCGACGTCGCCAGCGCGAAGAGCGAGCCCTCAACGGTCTTGTTGGGGCTGATCACCGTCCAGCGATGGCGGCCTAACTTCTTCCCGAAGAGGAAGGCGAGCGCATCGTTGAACTGCGTCGCGAGCACGACGTAGATGAGGTAACCGAGGCCAGTCGGCGCCTGCATGAGATACGTGAGGTGCGCGAGGAACCACGCGAAGTACACGACACCCACGACGGATAGCGCGAAGGCCTGCAGCATGCCCTCGGTCCTGTTGCGCACGATCGGGATGAGCGTTAGCGCGGCGACCGCCCACAGCGGTGCCACCATGAAGAATCCGTAATGCGGCACGGCGGCGAAGAGGTTCATCGCGATGATCGCCACGTACAAGACGAGCACGAAGACCCTCTCGCGATAGAGTCCCGTCGCCTTGGCGAACTCCTTGACGGCATAGATCGACAAGACCGCGACGAGTGCGGCCCACCACGGTGGGCCGAGCCACAGCGCGGCGAAGATGACCGGCAGCATGAGGACCCACGTGCGGTAGGGCGTCCAGGCAACGGCGAGGCGCAGCGCCGCGATGACCAGACCCATGAGGCCAAAACCGATCGCCGTCGCGAACGTGTAGAAGCGCAACGGATCGAGCGCGAGACTCCCCACATCCACCACTTCGCTTATAAGCGGTGCACCAGGCACCAACGTGGCGAGCGACACAGTTCGCTAGCGGATGAGTATCAAACCTCCTCGCATAGGGCGGAACGCGAATGGTGGTGTCGCTTCCCGCCGAGCGTTCCTGAGCCTTAGGGTTGCGCGGTGACGGACGCTCGGCTCGAGCGCTACGCGATGTTTCTGGTATGGGCCGCACCGCTCTGGGCCCTGCTCCTATTCATCGGTACGCTCGAGCACCAGCCCTCGCCGCAGACGGCGTTCCCGGACTACGCGCGGTTCACCACGACCACCCAGTTCCTGATCAGCCATCTGTTCGCGAGCATCCTCGGTGCGGCCTTTGGGACCCTGGGGTTGGCCGCGCTCTTCATCCTGCTGGTTCGGCGTGGAGGGGGTTCGTCCGCGATATGGGCATTTGTCCTGTTCGTGATCGGCAACACGCTGGCAACTTCGGTCTTCGGCGCCGCAGCGTTCGCGCAGCCGGCGATCGGCCGGATGTACCTGGCGGGGCAGACAGTGCAGGCAGTTGCGCTTCAGGACGATGTCTACGGGGTACCGCTGTTCGCGACCGCCATCCCCGCCGTGCTGCTTCTCACGATCGGTCTTGTGGTGTTCGGAATCGCCGTCGCTCGGTCGAACTGGGTACCTCGCTGGACTGGGATCACTCTCGCAGTTTCGGGGCCACTATTCGGGATCGTGGGCCTCATCCTTGCGAGCGAGGTGCAGAGCGTTGGTGCCGCCGGCCTGATCGTCAGCACCGCGGCCATCGCCCTATTCGCGAAGCGCTCGGAGATCTGAGCCGCGGAACGATTGGCACACCCGAGCCTTAGTCGTTGCGACCGCGTCGACGGCGGATTGCGCTTTTAGGCGTCCAAAGCGCCAACCGGACTCGCCCGTCCCTCCTCTTAATGGCACCTCCACAACGAATCAATCCCAGCGGCGGACCCTCTCAGCATCGAACAGTTCGGGGGGTGGGTCATGAGACGCGCACTTCTTAGCCTCGTCATCGCGCTGGGCCTGACGCTCGGCTCGGCACTACCGAGCACAGCGGCAGTGCTGGTGCCGCTCAGAATCGATTGCAGCGACGGCGACAGCCTGGAGCTCACCGTCGATCTCGACACGCTCACCGCCCTGACCGCTTCGGTCCAGGCGATCAACGACAATCCGACGGGTCTTTCGTGCACGCTCGTTCAGCTCTCCGCCCCTCTCACCGTCGTCACCTTCGGCAATGCCGCAGCGGCGGCGCAGCAGAGCAGCGGGTACGTCATCGGCGGCGGAAAAGTCCAGGCGGGATGTCCGGACGACACGTCGCAGCTTTTCGACGCGTCGTTCGCCGTCAAGATGTACCTCACCGACGGCGGCGGCTTCCGCGGCTCGGCCAACCTTAAGGTCCCGGACGGCCAGTGCGTGGCGGGTCCGAGCACGCTGAGCTCGAAGCCGACGTGCCTCGCGATCCTGCCAACGACCGTCGGTGGCGGTCGCGCTTGGGCGGACACCTTTGTGACTAAGACAAGCGGGGGGCACTTCGCGCCGTACTTGGGCAAGACGATCGGCTGGGCCTTCGAGGACAACGGACCCAACGGGGGCACGCTTTCAAAGGATCGGTTCTGGGTGAACGAGGATCCGAGCGGGTGTCCGGTGGGCGACGTGAACATCGCCTGGCACACGCTCATCTCGGGAGACATCACGGTCCGGCCGTGATCCGCCGGCTACAGAGCGACGCCTAGCTCGGGTCGAACACGTCCTCGATGCGAGTGCTGAATAGCTCCGCGATCTTGAAGGCGAGCGGCAGGCTCGGGTCGTACTTCCCGGTCTCGAGCGCGTTCACGGTCTGACGCGAGACCGAGAGCTGGTCCGCGAGCTCGGCCTGGGACCAGTCACGTTCGGCGCGCAGGACCTTGAGCCTGTTCTTCACTGATAACGCCGGGTCGCGATCGCCGCACCGATGCCCCACAGCGCGATCATCAGCGGGAAGACGTAGATGTAGCTGAGCCGCGGGAAGCCGGCGTTCTCTAGGAACCCATACGCGAACGTGAGCATGCCAGCAGCGCCGAACCCGATCGCGAGCGCCTCCAGTTGGATGCGGCGCCCAAGTTCGTCCATGCGCGACAGGAATCGGAGGTACGCCCGGAGCGCGAAGGCCGACGGGATCAGTGGGATCAGGACGAACGGCGCGCGAAACGTCGGGTCGATGTTGGGTGTGAGCGTCACCGTGACGATCACGGCCACGACGTACGCGGCCATCGCCATCGCAAACTCACGCGCGTAAGCGCGCCCCGCCGCGGCTTGTGACATATCGGACCTCCGGTTCGGCCTGCTGGCCGTCCTGAGTATTAGACAAGTTACCTTGACATTTTGTCAAGCCAACCGTACGCTCCGAGAAACAAGAAACGGGGAGGCGGAAGTGTCTAATAGGTATGTCGGAGCGGGTATCGCGATCGGCGCGGGCGTCGGTGCCGCGATGGGATCCGCGACGGGCGAGATGGGTACGTCGCTCGCGTTCGGCGTCGGCCTCGGCATGATCATCGGGTGGCTGATGGGTCGCCGGACTGCCTAGGTCCGAGCGCCAAGTAGCATCGGATGCGCAGGTGGCGCGAAGCAGAAGCCGAGCGCGCAGTAAGCCTGTGGAGTAGGAAATGGCAGAAGGCACCATCAAGAGGCTCGTCAGCGATCGCGGATTCGGGTTCATCACCCAGGCGGATGGAACGGAGATCTTCTTTCACCGCTCGAAGGTGACCGGCTCCTTCGACTCACTCAGTGAGGGCCAGCGGGTGAGCTACGAGAAGGCGATGGACACCCAGCGCAACAAAGAGAACGCGGAGCAGGTCACTCCGCTCTAAGCGACGCCAGCCGGTCGAACCTAGCGCGCACCAACTCTGCCGATGCCTCGGTGAGGGCGGCGCGCGCTTCGTGTTCGAGGTCCGCGAGCGAGACCGCGCGGATGGCACGCTTCACGGTGGGCATGGATCTCGGTGTCATGCTGAGGTGTCGGACGCCGAGGCCGACGAGCGCAAGCGCGGCGACAGGATCGCCGGCCATCTCACCGCACACCGACAGCTCCACGTCATGCCGGCGCGCCGCATCGACCGCCAACCGGATCAGCGCCAGGTGCGCGGGATGGAGCGCGTCGCGGTAACGCTCGAGCGCCGCGTTCCCGCGGTCAGCAGCCAGCGTGTACTGGAGAAGATCGTTCGTCCCGAGGCTCGCGAACGAAAGACGGTCGAAGTAGGTGTCGGCACAGAGAACGGCGGACGGGATCTCGAGCATGACACCGAGGTCGACATCCCCGCTCGCGCCAAGGCTCGCTCGCGCCTCGCGCGCGAGATCGAGGAACAGTCGCGCGTCGGTGGCGTCGGCCACCATCGGCGCCATCACCTTCACGCGACCGCGGGTGGCGGCGCGATAGCAGGCCCGTAGCTGCGCGACGAAAAGCTCGCGGTACGTCCCGGCGAGCCGCAGCGCGCGCTGCCCGAGGAACGGATTCTCCTCGCGCGGCATCGGCAGATAGCTGATCGGCTTATCGCCGCCGACGTCGAGCAGGCGGACCGTGACCGGTTCCGGCGCGAACGCGGCGGCGACCTCACCGTACACGTCGGCCTGCTCGTCCTCGGTCGGCGCTGTGCGTCGTTCGAGGAACAGGAACTCGGTGCGCAAGAGTCCCACGCCGCTTGCGCCAAAGGCACGTGCCGCTGCGCTCTCGCTGGGCGAGCCGATATTCGCGAGCAGTCGGACGACGGTCCCGTCCAGCGTGACGGCCGGCAGCTCGGCGTCGGCGAGCGCGCCCGCGCGGTCTCGCGCGTTATCGCGCCCGCGCACGTCGAAAGCGGCGATCGTGCTCGCGTCGGGTGCGACGATGACCTCGCCGGTCGCGCCGTCGACCGCGAGGTGCGCCTGCGGTCCCACCCGGCCGAGCGTCTCGCGCAGACGCGACGCGCCGACGACCGCGGGGATCCCATACGCACGCGCGAGGATTGCCGCATGTGCCGTTGGCGAGGAGCCTTCGAGCACGATCGCGAGAAGGAGGTCACGGGGGAGCGTCGCGGTCAGCGATGGCGGCAGGTCGTCGGCGACGACGATGCTCGGCACTACGAGGTCGATCGTCGCAGCCGGCAAGCCCGCTAGCTCGCGCGCGATCCGGTCACCGACGTCCAGCACATCCGAGGCGCGCCCCGCGAGTGTTGCGTCGTCGAGCGCCCGTAGCTGCTCGGCGACGGTCGAAGAGGCCGCCGCGATGGCGCTGCTCGCGCTCAAGCCCGAGGACGTTATGCGTGCGATGGCGTCATCGAGCAGCGCCGGATCGCGTGCCATCTCCGCGTGCGCATCGAAGATGCGCGCTTCGTTTCCATGGCCCGAACGGCGGAGCTCTTCCGCGACGCGCTCGCGGCTCTCTGCGACGAGCTCGCAGGCTGCCTTCAGGCGCATGACCTCGGTCTCGTTGTCCGCCGTCCGCCCGTCATGAGTCAGGGGCACGCGCTCGTAGCGCAGGTACGGTCCATGCGCGACCCCGGGCGCGGCTGGCACGCCTTGGATCGCTTGCGCCCCGGTCATCGTCACGCCACTAGCCGTCGGGTGAGGTCGATCCGGTCGTGGAGCACGACCGCCGCGCGGTCCGCCTCAGTGACTCCGCGCATGCGCGTGCCGCGCGAACGGACCGCAGCGACCGCCCACGCAACGGACACGGGGAGCGCCTCAACGCGCGCGCCGGCCGCGAGGAATCCCGCGAGCAGGGCATCGCCGGCACCAACGGGATTGGCCGCGTCGGCGACGCGCGCTTCCGCGTGTGCCGCGGTGGCGGCATCGACGAACACGGCACCGTCGGCGCCAAGGCTCACGAGCACAGCGCCGCAGCCCTGGGCGATCAGCTCGCGTGCCGCGTCTGTGACCTCGCCGAGTGTGGCGAGAGGTCGCCGCACGAGATCTTCCAGCTCCTGCTGGTTCGGCTTGATCAGCGCTATCCCCGATGTGATCGCCGCTGTCAGGGCATCGCCGCTGGAATCGATCGCGACACGCCGATCACTGCTCGATAGCCGAGCCAGCCGAGCGTAGAAGTCGCGCGGCGCTCCCGGCGGGAGCGATCCGCAGCCTACGATCCAACCCGAGCGCGATGCGGAAGCTGCGGCGTTAACGACCGCCTCGGCATCCGCCACGGCAAGCGGCGGCCCCGGCTCGTTCACCTTTGTCACGGTACCGTCCGACTCGATGATGCTCACATTCACGCGCATCGCTCCCGGGATCGGCACAGCTGCGACCGGAACGCCGTCCGCGAGCAAGCCGAGATACTCGACAGCCGACTGCGACGGAAGCGGGAGCACGGCGACCGTCTGAACGCCTTCGGTCGCGAGCGCGTACGACACGTTCACTCCCTTCCCGGCCGCTTCGGATGTCGCGCTGTGCGCGCGGTTCAGGCCACCGGCAACGAGTCGATCGATGCGGATCGTGCGATCGATGCACGGGTTGGGCGTGACGGTCACGATCACGAGCGGCTGACGGCACCGCGCGCGAGATAACGCGCGAAGAGGACGGCCTCCGCTGCCCTCGTCCACGTCCCGCCCGGCCCCAGCGCGGCGGCGAACTCGCCATCACGCACCGCGAGATCCTCGAGCGACGTGAGCGGCAGGCCACGAAGATGCGGGAAGATCACGATCTTCCCGGCGAAGCGACCTTCGATCAGCGCGCGCAGCCCATCGGGCGCCGCCTCCATGCCACCGACCGCCGCGACGGCACGGCCTGGCGCGAGCTGACCCGCGGTCGTCTTGCGCACGACGAGCTCCTGGTCGGCGATCCGCGAGCCCGACGTGCCGGTGTACTGCGCACCGTGCAGGTACACCGGGGACAGGTCGAGGCTCGCGCGCGTGCCGATCGGGAGGCCGGCGAACAGCACGAGCATCCCGTCCGGAGCCATGAGTGCCGTCGCCGAGGTGACCGCGGCCGCGGTCGGCGCGGTCACGATCACGTCGTCGGCTCCGCGCCCCGCGGTCTCATCGTCGGCCAGCTTCGCGACATCCTGCCCCGCGGTCATGAGCAGCCGGCGCCCGCTCTGTCTCGCGATCGGTTCGAGACGCGCCCGCGCGGCCGCGAGCCGCTCGGCATCGAGATCCGCGCCGATCGCGGTCCTGGGGCCATCGGGCATGCGGAGCGCCCGCTCGAGATGCATCTGGCCCATCGGCCCAGCAGCGCCGACAAAAAGCGCGACGCCTCCCTCGCGCAGTTCGGTCCGGTTGCGCGCCTCGCCGTACGCGGCGGAGACATCGAGCCCGGTCGTGCCAACGTAGGCGGTGTAGTGGTAGTGGAGTCGGCCGAGGTCGATCTCGACCGGATCGAGTGGCTCATCGGCGACGAGATTCAGCGCGCCGCGGAAGTCGAGCGCGTCGGCGGCGCGCGCGACGAGCCGTGGTGAGCGCGGCGCGAGCATGACGATGTCATCGAAGGGGCCGACGACCGACGTTTCGTTGACAACGATGATCCTGGCGCCACGCGCGGCTGCCCGGGCCGACGCGAGCGTTTCCTCGCTGAGCCCCGACAGCACGACCTCGCGCGCGTCCGCCAGCGCGTCTCCGAAACGGTAGGCGTGTCGATCGTCGCTGCGTCCGATGACCCACCTACGGCCGTCGCGCGCCGGCTCGACTCGGCGGCGCTGGCTGTACGCGGCTTCGACGCAGGCCCACGGCTCCGTGAGCGCGGTCTCGGCGTACCCCATGTCGTCGGGCACCGGAACGACGTACGCGCCGTCGTCCGCCGCGAGCACCTCAGGACCGATGAGGTGATATCCGATCAGCGCGCCGGGGATGGTGTAGCCGTAGGCGGTGCTCCGTCCGCCGACGTAGATGTCGGGCTGGATCGCAAGTCGCTCTCCGGGACGGAATCGGAGTGCGAGGTGCTTCCCCACCGCGACGACGGTCACGGCCGCCTCATGGCCAAGGCGCGTCGGCTCCTTCGCCAGGTCGCGTCCGTAGAGCTTCGGATGATCACCGCCCTGCCGGATCAGCTTCACGTCCGAGAAGCAGAGTCCGACCGCATCGACGCGCACCAACAGCTGATCGGGCCCGGGTGTGCCGACCGGCACATCTTCGGGTAGGCCGCCGCGGCCCACGCTCTCGACGCCCTTGCCGTAAACGTTCCACGCCGATGTGGACGACGGCACGTCAGAGATGTCGGCGTACGCCGTGTGCGCGCGCTGCGCGTCGCTCACTTCGCTCGAGGCAGATCCGCTGCCTTCAGCACACGTCCGGTCGGGTCGAGGATGCCGATCTTGGTACCGAGGGTTAGCGGGCTGGCGCCGAAGAGGTCGCCTTCGTTGATGACGAGCCAGCGGTATCCGCTTAGCGGCTTGAGACGCTGGATCGCACCCTTGAGCTCGCCCGCGCTCGCGGCGACGTTGATGCGGCCGCGATCGGCGATCAGATCCGCAGTGCCGTCGGGATCCGGCGTCGCGCCGAGCGCGGCCGAGATCGTCGTGACGATCGCGTCGCGATCGAGACGCGCCACGCTAGGTCTCGCTCGTGCTGGTGAGGATCGCGGACACCGCTTCGACGGCCTGCGACGCGTCGCCACCGAGCGCGGTGATGCGCACGTCGTCTCCGACCGCGGCGCCGAGGCCGAGCAGGCCAGTGATGCTGCGAGCATCCGCTCGACGGCCGTTGGCCTCGAGGATGACGCGGGCCTCGAAGGCCCGCGCGCGCGCCACGACCGCTGCGGCCGGTCGGGCATGGAGCCCGTGCGGATTCGTGATCGTGAGTCGGCGCACGATCTCATCCGGCCGGATCGGCGGGTCGTGGCCCGCGGCCGGCTCGCCATCGGGCTGCGACAGCGTTTGGTAGATCTCGTTCGCGTCGGTCGTCACCGCCAACCGCTGGCAGAGGACCTCGTCGCCGAGGATCGTCGCGAGCCGAGACAGCACACCGATGTGCTCCTCGGCGAGCGCAGCCAGACCGATGACCACGTACGCGCTCTCCTCTCCCCAGGCCACGCCGTTCGGGAACTGCACGACCGCGAGACCGGTCCGCAGCACGGCGGTGCGGCCTTCGTTGGTCCCGTGCGGGAGCGCGATGCCGTTGCCGAGATACGTGGAGACGATGAGCTCGCGCGCGCGCATCTCGGCGACGTAATCGCGCGTCACGCAACCGGAGTCGACGAGCATCGCGCCCACGAGATCGATCGCGGCGTCGCGGTCGGATGCCGAGGCGCCGACGCGCACCGACGAGGCCGGGAGGACCTCGACGCTCAACGCGCGGGACCGCTTTCGGATGTGACGTCTTCGCCGGCGTCCAAGCGTTTCACGAGCAGCTCCGACGCTTCGTTCTTCATGAAGTTCTTGAACGTCAGCACGACGGCGGCCGGCGCGGCTTTGCGCGCGCGATCGGCGAGGCTCTCGTGCGCGACGACAACATCGGTCTCCGCGGGGATCTGATTGACCGGAGAGTGAATGACCCTTATGTCACGACCACTGAGGCGCTTCTTCAGCTGATTCGCGCCGATCAGACTCGAACCCATTCCCGCCTCGCAGGCAAAGACCACCAGCCGCACATCCGTTGCGCGTTTTACGACCATCAGAGCCACCTTCCTCCACGCCCACCGGTCCGGCCTAGGGACCGGTGGGCGTGCATGTCGCGGGAGGGAAAGGTTATGCCGTTACGGGAGTCCTTCCGGGGACGGTTCGCGTGGCGCTCTCCTCTTCGGTGTCCTCTTGCTTCGCAGGCCAGAGGCGCAGGAGCGCCGTGCCGACGACGAAGGAAACCGCAGCAGCCGCGAAGACACCGAGGAAGACGCCGATGTGCTGACCGGGTGGCGTGACCGCGATGTAGGCAAAGATGCTGCCCGGCGATGGCGTGGCCACCAGGCCCGCGTTGAAGATGACGAAGATGAAGTCGGCTGTGATGCCGCCGGCCCATAGCGCCACGATCATCACGGGATTCGCGAGCACGTACGGGAAGTAGATCTCGTGGATCCCACCGAGGAAGTGGATGATGATCGCGCCCGGCGCGGAGGCCTTGGCGAGACCCTTGCCGGCGAACCAGAAGGCGAGCAGCAGCCCGAGACCCGGCCCCGGGTTCGTCTCGAGCAGGAAGTGGATCGCCTTACCGGTCTTCGCGGCTTCGACCGCGCCGAGCGGCGCCAGCACGCCGTGGTTGATCGCGTTGTTAAGGAACAGGACCTTCGCGACCTCGATCGGGATATCCGCGAGTGGCAGCAGCCCGGAACGGATCAGCCCGTCGACGAATGCGCCGAGCGCGTTGGAGAACGCGGTGAGCACCGGTCCGATCGCCACGAGTCCGAGGACGGCCAGGATCGCGCCAATGATGCCCGCCGAGAAGTTGTTCGTGAGCATCTCGAAGCCCGATGGGATCCGGTCGCCGGTGGCCTCATCGAACTTCTTGATGAGGAAGCCGCCGATCGGGCCGACGATCATCGCGCCGAGGAACATCGGCACGGTCGAGCCGACGATGATCCCGGCGGTAACGATGGCGCCGACGACGCCACCTCGGTGTCCGTAGACCAGCTTGCCGCCGGTGTAGCCGATGAGAAGTGGCAGAAGGTACGTGATCATCGGCCCGACGAGCTTCGCGAGCCCTTCGTTGGGCGTCCACCCGGTCGGAATGAAGAACGCCGTAATGAGACCCCACGCGAGGAAAGCTCCGATGTTCGGGATGACCATCGCGGCGAGATTGCCGCCGAAGCGTTGTACGCGCTCTTGCACAGCACCCCTCCTTACTGACGAGAGACGCGCGGCATCATCCGAGCGGCCTACGTCACCGACAACTGCCAATCTGGCCGCCGCGACTTGTGACAAATCCGATCGCGGCGATCAATGCGTCGGCTCTCCGAAGACACGCGCCAGGCGGCGAACGTCGCGCTCGCGCAGCAGCGGGCTCACCACGATCGTCTGGACCAGCGCCGGCTCGTCGAGCGGGACGGTGCTCACCACGACGTCGGCCGCGTCGGCATCGACCTTTTGTTCGAACACGCTCTTCGACACGACGCGGGTCACCTCGATGTGCGGGAATTCGGCGGCCAGACGAGAGACGAGGATCCACGCCGTCGCCATGCCGGCGGGACACACCACAGTGACCCTGATCTTCTGGCGCAGCCGGTGCCGCTCGAGCGAACCCGCGAGGTACATCGTGAGGAAGCCGACCTCCTCCGGCGGTACGACACCCTCGCCCATCGGACCGAGCGCCAGCACGATCTCGCTCGCGACGGCGTGCACGTCCGGGTAACGCTCGCGGACCTCGTGGTCGAGCGGATTCGTGATCGGCAGCCCGTACCGCAGGCGCACGCGCAGGCGGCGCAGATGCTCGGTGAGGTTGCGGCGGAGCTGCTCGTCCTCTGCAAGCGAGGGATGGAGGCGTTCGGCGGCGAGCGCGACAAGGCGATCGATGAGCGTTCCGTCGTTCGGCTCCGGCGGCACGCTCGCCTCAACGAGCTCGACGAAACCCAAGATGAACTCGGTGATCGATGCGACATCGGCATCGGTGAGCGCGAGATCCGCCGCTCGTCCGACCGCTGCGGAGATGCGTGCCGCGGCGTCGGCGACCGGATGGTCGATGAGCGAGCGCAGCTGACCGCTCTGGAAGACCGCGTGCTGCGCGCGCCGAACGCGGCGGGCGACGATCGCGACGAAGAGCGTCTCGACCATCGCCATAGGACCGTCGTCGTCGCGGTCGTGCAGCTGCTCGCGAAGGATCCCCCGATAGGTCGGCAGATCGAGTCCGCCGACGAATTCCTCGATGGTCCCGCTCGAGGTCTCGCTCGACGGTCGGCCGCCGTCCGCTCGCCGCATCCCGTCCGTGAGCGCCTCCGCCGGCAGCGACTCGAGGATGAGCGCCAGCAGCGCTTTGCGAAGGTCGATCTCGCTGCCGCGTACCGCCACGCCGACACCGGGCAGCCGCTGCAGGTGCAGGTGATGCTCCTCGAGCCAGGTCTCGGTCGCGCGCACGTCGCGCCGGACGGTCGGGCGCGATGCGCCGAGCTCGACACCAAGATCACCGAGCTCCACCGGATCCGGCGAGGCGTCGAGCAACGTGATGAGCGCGCGGAGCTTGCGATCTTCCGATGCGAGCACGCGCGGAGCCGCGCCCGGGTCGAGCTCCGTCAGCGTTTGCCGGCGCTGCGCGTCGTCGCCGGTGACCCAGATGCCGACACCCCGCCGCCGTACGAGCTCCAGCCCAGCTGAGCGCAGATAGCTTTCGACCGGCGCGAGGTTGTACCGGACGACCCTGGTGGTGAGCTTCAGTTGCGCCGCGATGGCGTCGAGCGTCTCCGGCTTCCGGTCGGTAAGCAGCAGCCGAGTGATGCGCGCCTGGCGGCTATCGAGCGGCAGGACGACGGACATCCTCTAATTGCCAGCGCTGGAATGGCGCACGGCCGCAAATCTAGCGCGAGCCACAGTAAAGCTGTCGCCCGCGC
>DATEZK010000286.1:0-5014 GCA_035255665.1 Candidatus Limnocylindria bacterium | reverse complement strand
GATGCCGTCGACGCGTTCCTGCGCGACGGGCACGAGATCGCGAGCCACGGCTGGCGCTGGGTGAGCTATCAGAACATCGACGAGCACATCGAGCGCGATCACATCGTCGCGCGCGGAGCGAGCGGGCGCGAAGATCTATGTCGAGCCGATCAATCGTTATCAGAACGACCTCTGCGTCACCATCGCGGACGCAGTACGCCTGCGCGACCGCATCGGCAGCGCGGCGGTGTTCGTCATGGGCGACGTGTTCCACATGAATATCGAGGAAGCCGATCTCGGCGCGGCGCTCGAGTCGGCCGGGGATCGGCTCGCATATCTGCATCTCGCGGATTCGCAGCGCCACGAGCCTGGCCGCGGACACCTCGATCTCGTACCGGTCTTCGCCGCTTTGGCGCGACTCAAGTACACGGGCTACGCGTCGTTCGAGCTGGCCGCGTTATCCGGCGACGCCGAGACGGCGCTGCCGGCGTCGGTTCAGTACGTGCGATCGAAGATGGCCGAAGCGGGCCTCGCGTGAGCCTGGCCGACAGCCTCGCCGAGCGCGGCGAGATCGGCGGCCGCACCGTTCGCATCACCGAGAGCGGCGCCGTCGAGTGCCACGTCTATCCGCTCGGCCCGTTATCCCCCGCGATGGTGCGGGTGCGGACGGAGGTCTCGGTGATCAGCCCCGGGACCGAGATGACATACATCGGGCGCGACGCGAGCAACCCCTACCTGAACAAGACGTGGGATCCGGAGCTCCGCGTGTTCAGCACGGGCTCGCCGACGCAGGACCATCCGATCGTGTTCGGCTACCGCGCCGCCGGAACGGTGGTCGCGAGCAGCGACATGGAAATCCCGCCGGGCACGCGTGTCTACGGCAAGTGGCGTCACACCGAGTTCACGTCGCTTCTTCTCGCCGATGCGCGCGCACAGCGCCTGCCGGCGGAGCTTTCGTTCGAGGACGGCGCGGACCTCGCGCAGATGCTGCCCATCGCGGTGAACGCCGTCGCCTATGCCGAGGAACGCCACGCCGGCGCACCGGTTGTCGTTTTCGGCTGCGGACCGGTCGGTCTCATCCTCGCGCAGGTCGCGCGGGCCACGGGTGCGACAACGGTGTACGCCGTCGACCGTCTCCCTCAGCGGCTCGCGATCGCGAAGTCGCTCGGGCTCGTTCCGGTCGACGCGGCGGGCGAGGATGTTGCGCTGAAGCTGAAGCGAGAGCATGGGCCCGACGGGATTCCCGTCGCGTTCGAATGCTCGGGCAACACCCGCGCGCTGCATGAGGCCGTCCGCGCGGTGCGGCGCCGCGGCACCGTCGTCGCGGTTGGTTTCTATCAAGGCGAGGCGGCCGGTCTCCTCCTCGGCGACGAGTTCCACCACAACGGCGTCGAGATCCGGTCAGGCCAGATCGGAAACCTCCATCCGCGCTGGGAGATCGGTGCGCTGCGCGCCTTCGGCGTCGACCTGGCGCGGCGTGGTCAAGTCGTGCTGGGCAAACTCCCGCGTGCCGCGTACAAGGTCGAACAGGCAGCCGACGCGTTCGAGGCGCTGAGGCGGCCGGCCGACGTGCTACAGGCAGCCCTCTCCTACTGAGAGGCATATAGTCGCGGGAGTCTCTGTGAAGGGGGGATTCTCCATGCGACACCTGCGACTGACTGCGGCCTTCGCCCTCGCCCTCGGCCTGATCGCCAGTGCGTGCGGCGGTGGCCCCACGACCACACCGACCACCAGCCCCGGCGCGACCGGCGCGGTCGTCTCGAGCGACCCGTTCGTCATGCTCTCGACGCAGCTCAACACCGTGACCGAATCCGAGGCGCTGCGGAGCCAGATCCTGAACGGCTTCACCGCCGCGAAGGTTGAGTTCCGCGGTGAAACGGCCGGCCCGTTCGCCGACCGCATCGTTGCCGAGTCGAAGTTGGGCAAGGGCACCGTCGGCGTCATCGGCGGATTGCACGGCGACTTCGGGGCACTCGACCTGAACCTCTTCGAGGACCTCACGCCGCTCGCAACGAAGCTCCAGAGCCGCGGGTTCCCCGCGGAGTTCATGGAGCTCGGCAAGCTCGGAACGACCCGGCAGATCTACATCCCATGGATGCAGGCGACCTACATCCTCGGGATCAACAAGCAGGCGCTGCAGTACCTCCCGTCCGGAGCCAGCGTCGACAACATCACCTACCAGCAGCTCACACAGTGGTGCAAGAACATCTCGGACCAGACCGGCCGCAAGCGTTGCGGTCTTCCGGCGGGCCCGATGTCGCTGCTCCACCGTCTGATCCAGGGCTACATGTACCCCGCGTACACCGGCGGACTCGTGAGCACATACAAGTCCGCTGAGGCGGCCACGCTTTGGCGTGACCTCAAGGACCTGTGGGCGTACACGAACCCGCAGTCGCTCCAGATCGACTTCATGCAGGAGTCGATGTTGTCCGGCGAGGTCTGGGTCGGCTTCGACCACGTCGCGCGCCTGGTCAAGGCGTTCGAGGGCAAGCCGACGGACTTCGTCGCCGCACCCGCGCCGAAGGGTCCGAAGGGCCTGTATTACATGTCGGTGCTGGCCGGACTCGGCATCCCAAAGAGCTCAGCGAACAAGACCGGCGCCGAGGCCTTCATCGACTACATGACGACCACGGCGGTCCAGGGCAAGACGCTCACCACGGTCGCGTTCTTCCCGGTGCTGACCGCGGCGCTGCCCACTGATGTACCGGTCCACCTCAAGGCGATCGCCGACGGCGTGCAGAAGCAGGCCAAGCACGCCGACGCCAAGGTCGCGCTGCTCCCCATCGGACTCGGTGCCAAGGGTGGCGAGTTCAACAAGGTCCAGCTCGACACGTTCCAGCGGATCGTGATCAAGAACGAGGACATCACCAAGGTCCTCGGCGAACAAGCGACGATCTTGCAAGCGGTCATGAACGACACCAAGGCACCGTGCTGGCGGCCCGATCCGCCAAGCACCGGTCCTTGCCAGGTGAAGTGATCTAGATGGCGGTCCGAGCCGGGAGGGCGTTGCCGTTCCCCGCACGCTTCGTGCGGTCGGAGAACGCCCTCCCGCTCGGCCTTCTCGCGCCGACGATCATCTTTCTCACGCTCCTCATCCTCATTCCGGTCGCGCAGGCCGTATTGCTCTCGTTCCAAGCCGTGCCGGGGACACTTGGCTTCGAGGCCTATCGGCGGATGGTCACCGACGTCGCCTTCGCCGATTCACTGCGCAACACGCTGCTGCTCCTCATCCTCGTCGTCCCGGTGCAGCTCGTGCTCGCGCTCGCGATGGCACTCCTCATCCACTCCCGCTTCCCCGGCCATGGCGCCTTCCTGTACATCTTCGCGCTGCCGCTGGCGATATCCGATCTCGCGGCGGGCATCGTGTGGCTGGCGATCTTCGCCGACACCGGCTACCTGAACAGCGCGCTCAACGGCCTCGGCCTCACCACCGACCCGATCAACTTCCTCTCCTACGAGAACCTGCACCTGCTGCTCGGCACCGTGGTCGTGGCCGAGTCGTGGCGCGCGACGGCGATCGTGCTCGTCATCCTGCTCGCCGGTCTCCAGCTCATCCCGCGCGAGTACTTCGAGGCGGCCGACCTCTTCGGCGCGTCGCGGCTCAAGCGCACGTTGCTCATCGTGCTTCCGATGCTGCGGCCGAGCCTGCAGTCGGCGCTCATCATCCGCACGATCTTCGCGTTCCAGACCTTCGCCGTGGTGCTGGCGCTCGCGGGTCGGCAGCTGCCGGTGCTGTCGTACGAGGCCTATGACTGGTACTACAACAACCGGAACGAATTCATCGCCGCCGCGTTCGCTGCGCTGATCCTGGTGATGACGATGACGGTCGTGTTCTTCTACCTGCGGCTCCTGCGCGTCAAGGACGCGGAGCTTCAGCGATGACGGCAGCATCAGCGCCGGCCAAGCGCGCGAGCCTCACGCGGCGCACCATCATCGACCGCGTCCTTCTGTATGGCGTGGCCATCCTCCTCGCGGCCTGGACGCTGGTGCCGATCTACCTCATAGCGGTCGCCGCGTTCAGCAAGAGCCTCTCGGTCTACGACTTCCCGAAGTCGCTCCTGCCGACGCAGTTCTCCACGGACACGATGTCCTTCTTCGTCAACTCCACCGGAGTATTGCCATCGGTGAAGAACAGCATCATCGTCGCGCTCGGCACGATCGTCCTCAGCCTCGCGATCGGGGCGCCCGCTGGTTATGCGCTGGCGCGCTTCCGGTTCCCGGGCCGCGACGCGTTCCACCTCGCGGTCCTCTCGTCGAAGATGTTCCCGATCGCGATCCTGTCCATCCCGCTCGCGGTGGCCTTCATCGGCATCGGCCTCTACGACACGCTCCTGGGCGTCGTGATCATCCACTCGGCGATGGTCCTGCCCTTCGTCGTCATCGTCACCTCCGGCGTCTTCTACAGCGTCTCGCGCGAGCTCGAAGAGGCCGCGATGACGATGGGGACGTCGCGTTTCGGGGCGTTCATGCGCGTGGCGTTGCCGCTCGCGCTGCCCGGCCTCGCCGCCGCGGCGATCTTTGCGTTCGTGAGCAGCTGGAACGAGGTCTTCGCGGCGACGATCCTCACGGTGCGCGAGCGCACGCTGCCGGCGCACATCCTGGCGACGCTCAACCAGTCGCCGCTCTACTTCAAGTTCGCCGGCGGCTTCTTCATGATCATCCCGTCGCTCTTCTTCATCTTCTTCATGCGCAAGTACCTGTTCAATCTGTGGGGACCGGGAAGGTGAGCTGAGATGGCGAGCGTTTCGTTCGAGACGGTGCGGAAGGTCTTCGGCAAGACGACGGCGTTGAAGGACATCGACCTACTGATCCGCGACGGCGAGTTCATGGTCCTGCTCGGACCCTCCGGTTGCGGGAAGACGACGCTCCTGCGCTGCCTCGCCGGGCTGGAGCGCATCGACGGCGGCACGGTGCGGATCGGCGAGCGCGAGGTCTCGGATCTTCCGCCGCGCGATCGTCACATCGCGATGGTGTTCCAGTCGTACGCCGTCTTCCCGCACATGAAGGTGTACGACAACATCGCGTTCGGCCTGCG
>DATEZK010000285.1:0-5321 GCA_035255665.1 Candidatus Limnocylindria bacterium | reverse complement strand
ATGACGCCTCCGCCCACTGAGCGCCGACGGAGATCAGCGCGATGATGGCTGGGAAGAACGCGAACAGGTAGAGGAAGAAGTCGATGCTCCCCTGTACCCGCACCGGCCACAGCCGGTAAAACACGTCGCCGCGGATGTGCTGGCCGCGCGAGAGCGCGTACGCGCCACCGATCATGAAGAAGACCGCGTACAGGTAGTAGGTCATGTCGTACGAGAACGTGTAGGTGAACCAGATCGCCCGGATGGGGTCGCCGAGCGGCTGCTGAAGGTAACGCATGGTGATGTCGTAGCTGATCAGGAAGGTCATCAGCAGCACAACCCAGGCGATGGCCTTGCCGGTCCACATGCTGAACGTATCGATGGCGATTAGGAACCGCTGCACCCTGTCACCCCCACGATCGCCGCGCCGAACAAGCGCCGGGGCCCTCGAGCCTCGAGGGCCCCGGCAGGATAGTGCGTCTGGGTCAGGCTAGGTCTTGAACATCGCCCGGTACGAGATCGGGTCGGGCGTCGGGATGTTGATGTCGTCGGCCCACTTGAACACGCGCTGCGCCCAAGCCTTCTGCGAGTCGAGGATCGCGACGAAGTCAGGGTTGCTTGCCGACTCGGACGCGATGACGGTATCCCAGGCCTTGAGCTGTGCTTCGAGGACGGACGTCGGGGTCTTGAAGACCTTGACGTTCTTCCCGGCGAGGGCCGCGTAGTCCTTGGAGTTCTTGTCCATGAACTTCCACTCGCCGTTCGCCGACTCGGCCCAGGCCGCGTACTTCATGATCGCCTTGAGGTCGGCCGGCATCGCGTCGTACTTCGTCTTGTTGAGCGAGATCTCGAGGATCTCACTCGGCTGGTGGTAGGAGCGCGCCATGAGGACCTTGCGCACGTCCGCGAGACCGTAGACGGTGTCCGACGTCGTGTTGTTGAACTCGGCGGCGTCGATGACGCCGCGGTCGAGCGATGAGGCGACCTCTGCGCCAGCGACCGAAACGACGCTCGCTCCGAGGCCCTGGTAGATGCCCGTCGCGAGGCCGACGGTCCGGAACTTCATTCCTTTGAAGTCATCGGGCCCCTTGATCTCGTTCTTGAACCACCCGAGCGGCTGGTTCTGCATCGGCATGTGGAACAGCGACACGACGTTCAGCTTGAGCTTCGTCTGCACGAGCTTCTCGTACAGCGCCTGCCCGCCGCCGTAGTAGTACCAGGCGAGCCACATCTGGCCGCTCATGCCCATCATCGGGCCGGTACCCATGAGGCTCACCGCGTGGTCTTTGCCGTAGTAGTACGCAGGGACGTGGTGCGCGCCGTCCAGCGTCCCGGAGTGCACGGCGTCGATCGCGCCGTTGATGTTCGTGACGGCGTTCACCGGGAGCGCGTCGATCTTGATGCGTCCGGCGGACATTTCCTCCACGAAGGCCTTCCAGTCGAGGAAGAGCTCCTGGAAGATGTCGTTGCCGGCCCAGCCGGACTGGACCTTCCACGTGATGGTCTCCGCTCGCGCGATGATCGTCGGTGCTGCTGTCCCCGCGCCGGTGCCCGCCGCGGTCGGCGAAGCGGTTGGCGCGTTGGCTGATAGGCACGACGTGACGAATGCCGCGAGACCTGAAAGCGATCCGTACTTGAGGAACCCACGGCGCGAGAACTTCGAAAGAAGACTCACTATGTTCTCCACCTCCTAGCGATAGCCCGGTCGGCGGTCCCATTCGATTCCCGTCTGTTTCACCTGTCAAGTCGGCTCTTTCGTCAGGCGCGAATCTCCGCGCGACCGCTTACTTCCTATACGTCGACGAGGCCGAAAGGGGTCACGGCGCTAGAGCGGCGCCGTCCTAGCGGAATGAAGTCGCGATGCGGACTGCGTCGTCGCGCTCGAGTTGCGCCTCAAGACGGAACGTAACGCCGCCCTGCTCCCAGAGGAGCGTGTTGCCCGCGAGGCGGAGCGTTTCCGGCGAGGGATTGCCGGCCGAATCGCGATAGAAGAACTGGTGCGGCGTGCCCTCGAGCCAGAATCCCCTCCCCCCGTTGACGGTGACCTCGTCAATCCGCGTGCCTGGTATGACGGCGACCTTGGCGAACAGCGATTCGTCGATCTGGGCGCGGAACACAACGACAACTGCGCTCACACCGGCGTCGCGTGAAACGGGGATGCCCTGCCGGCTCACGTAGACGAGCGTCACCCGATCGCCGGCTGGGATCGTGTCGACGTAGACCTGATCGGGAGCGCCAAGACGCGGGTCCACCGGCGCGCGAAGGAATGGCGCTCGGCGCCTGGCTTCGTCGAGGCTGACGCGCTCGCCTGGGAACGGCACCGCGGGCGACGCGGCCGGCGCGGGGGTTGCGGTGCTCTGGAAGATGTCGATGCCGCGAAGGCGCAGGAACAAGTCGGCCGCCGCCGGCGTCGCCGCGAGGCTCACGACGAGGATGAGCAGCAGCGTCGCGAGCGCCGGCGCGAAGGCGTAGCGGGGCGAGAGGATCGCGTCCCACCATCGTCGCGGCCGGGGCTCGTGGAGGCGCGCGCGAACCGCATCGCCAAGACGCGTGGGGCGCGGGTACGCGAGCCGCCCACCGAGGTCGGTGAGTGTGGCTTCGAGCTCGTCCTCGCGCATCGGCTCACGCGTCATGCAGCTGGCCTCCTTCCATCACCGCCCGCAGCCGGGCGATCGCTCGTGAGAGTCGCGACTTCACGGTACCGCGTGCGACACCGAGCGCCTCGGCCATCTCGATCTCGGAGAGATCGAAGAAGTAGCGGTATGCGATGACGAGCCGGTCCTCCTCGCGCATCCGTCGGAGCGCGTCGAGCACGAGCTCGCGTCGCTCGCGAGCGAGGGCCGACGCCTCGGGAGACAGGGCCGTGTCGCCCGAGGCGCGGTCCTCGACGACGCTGAGTCCGACCGTCGGTCGCCGGCCGGCCGCCTTGCGGCGGTTGATGGCCTCGTTCGCGACGATCCGGAGCAGCCAGGGGCGGAAGGGAGCGCCCGCGTGGAAGCGGTCAAGCGCGTAGTACGCCTTCACGAAGGCGTCCTGCGCCACGTCCTCCGCGTCGGCCGCGGTCCCGGTGATCACGTACGCCGTGCGCGCAGCGATCGCCTGGTACCGCGTCACGAGCTCGGCGTAGGCGTCCTGATCGCCATTCCTCGATCGTTCCACCAGTACGGCATCCTCCGTCGGCCGGCCCTCCACGGAGTCGGTTCTTACCCTCTTTACAGCGCCCACGCCGACCGGTTCCCGCCTGGTCCTAGACCTTGACCAGCTCTTGAAGGAGCCGGTAGCGGCCTGCCACATCCTCCGGCGTCGCGGCCTCGATCCCGTCCACGCTGAAGCGCTCGACGGCGAAGGAGGCGCACACGGTCCCGTGGAGGGTCGCCCGGCGCAGGGCGCGGTCGTCGACCGCGCCGGACTCGGCCAGATGACCCAGGAAACCGCCGGCGAAGCTGTCTCCGGCCCCGGTGGGATCGGTGATCTCGTCGAACGGGAAGGCGGGCGACCAGAACGAGAAGTTGCGCGTGAACAGCACCGAGCCGTACTCCCCGCGCTTGACGACCACCGCCCGGGGACCGTACGCGAGGATGTCCCGCGCGGCTTTGGGGACGCTGACGGTGCCGCAAAGCTGGCGCGCCTCGGTCTCGTTGACGCTCACGATGTCGACGTGCGACAGGACTTCCAGCAACGCGTCGCGCTTGTGATCGATCCAGTAGTTCATCGTGTCGAGCGCGATCGCTTTCGGCGCCCGCACGCTGCGCAGAGTCGCGAGCTGGATCTCGGGATCGATGTTCGCGAGGAACACGAATTCGCTGTCGGCGAACTGCTCGGGCACGCGCGGCTTCCAGTCGGCGAACACGCCAAGCTCCGTGTTGATCGTCTCAGCGGTGTTCATCGCGTAGTCGTACTTGCCCAGCCAGCGGAAAGACTTCCCGGGCCGCCGCTCGAGACCAGCAAGGTCGATGCCGCGCGCGCGCAGGCGCTCGACGTCCTTCTCGAGGAAGTCATCGCCGATGACACCGACGAGCCGGACCGGCGCATAAAGGCGCGCGGCGATCGCGAAATACGATGCCGCGCCGCCGAGCACGTTGGTCCGGTGCTCGACGGGCGTTTGCACGTCGTCATATGCGAGCGAGCCGACAACGAGGATGTTCGCCATTAGGACGCTGGCCCGGCGAGTATGCCGATCACTGTGAACAACGCGTAGCTCGCCGCGACGCTCAGTGCGAGCCAGTCGAGCTGCGTCATGCCCTCTCCCACGGGCGGACCGGGGCGCGATCGCCAGTACCCGTTGAGGGCGCGCTGTCCGTACATGACGAGCGCGGCGCCGGCCGCGAGCTCGATCGCGTCGAGTGCCACGAAGATCGGCTCGGTCGAGTAGTGCGTGAACGTCAGCCACCAGATCCCGGTGCCGATCGCGCCGGTGAGGGCATCGACGCCGTGCGCGGGATCGACCTTCCGCCGCAGCGTGTCGATCAGCGTGAAGTGGCGGAACGCCTGCCAGATCCCGTAGATCGGAGCGAAGATCGAGAGCGCATGCGCGAACGGCGCCATGCGTTCGTCGCCCGTCTCGCGTTTGAGCTCGACCCAGGTCAGCCCGAACCAGATCGCGACGTAGGCGCCGAAGGAGAGGACGGTGAGGACACCGACCAGCAAGAGCGGCCGGCATCTCGGCTGTTGGACGACCTGCGCGCTGTTCAGACCGCGCCGTCGCGGCGGAGCGCCGCGATCTCCCCCTTCTCATAGCCGAGCTCGCGCAGGATCTCGTCGGTGTGCTCGCCGAGCTCCGGGGGATGGCGCCGCACCGACGGCGGCGTGCCGGAGAGACGCACCGGGATCCCGGGGGCCTTCACGCGCCCCGCGGTCGGATGGTCGACCTCCGCGATCAGACCGAGGTGCCGCACGACCGGGTCGGCGAACACCTCGTCGAGCTCATTGATCGGCCCGACGGGAACGTTCGCTTCCCGTAGCCGTCGCACGACCTCAGCCTTCGTGAGCGCACGGATCCTTCGTTCGATGATCGGGACTATCTC
Organism: Candidatus Limnocylindria bacterium; assembly: GCA_035255665.1. GTDB lineage: Bacteria > Chloroflexota > Limnocylindria > P2-11E > P2-11E > CF-39. The sequence goes on along the minus strand of DATEZK010000285.1, from coordinate 318 downwards.
CCTCCGATGCGCGACGCGCTTGGGATTGTCGGTGAAGCGATCGTCCTCGAGGAGCTCGTCGAGGTCGAGCGCGCGACAGAAGCGCTCAAAGAGCGCGTTGTTCGCGACGCCGACGTTCACGTGGCCATCGCTGGCGCGGAACGTCTGGTACGGAACGATCGACGCGTGCACGTTCCCCTCCGGCCGCGGGACGGTGCCGTCAGCGAAGTAGCGCGCGGCCTGGCGCGACAGCATCGCGACCTGGCCACCGATCATCGTCGCGTCGATGACCTGCCCCTCCCCGCTCCGCTCGCGCGCGTGAAGCGCGGCGGCGATCGC
>DATEZK010000284.1:0-3060 GCA_035255665.1 Candidatus Limnocylindria bacterium | reverse complement strand
TTCGGCGCGACGAAGGAGGCTGACAACCTCCGGACGGCCCTCATGCTCGGCATTGCGTACGCGGCGTCGATCGGCGGTGTCGGGACGCTCATCGGGACGCCGCCAAACCTCATCTTTGCCGGGGCGGCACGTGAGCTCGCGGGGGTCCAGGTCGATTTCGTGAGTTACATGACGATCGGACTCCCGGTAGTGGCGGTGTTGCTGCCGCTCTGTTGGGCGTTGCTCATGGTGCTGTTCCCGGGGCGCGTGACGTTCACCGACGACGCTCGTGAGGCACTGCGCGCCAAACGAATCGCCCTCGGGCCGCTTCGAGGCGCCGAGCGTGCCGCGCTCGCGATCTTCGCGCTCACGGCAGTGGGGTGGGTCGTGCGAGAGCCCAAGGACCTGGGGGCCGTACGCATTCCAGGGCTCACCGATCTCGTGTCGGGCCTGACCGATTCCTCCGTCGGACTCATTGGCGCGCTCGCCATGTTCATCGTCGTGGCGCGCGCGCCTGACGGGACGCGGCAGCCCGTCCTCACCTGGACTGAAGCGCGCGGCATCCCGTGGGAGGTGCTGCTCATCTACGGTGGCGGATTTTCCTTCGCGACGGCGATGGAGACGCAGGGCGTCGCGGCCTGGCTCGGCAACCTCATGACCGGGTTCGCAGGCTGGCCGGTGATCGGCATTTTCTTCGGCGTGGCGGCGATCATCCTCCTGTTGACCGAGCTGGCGTCGAACACGACCGTCGCAGCGATGTCGATGCCGATCGTCGCTTCGCTGGCCGACGCAGTAGGACAGCCGCGTGTGACGTTGATGCTGTTGACGACGATCGTCGCATCGGCTGGCTTCGCGCTGCCGACCGCGACGGCCCCGAATATCATTGTCTTCGGATCCGGGAAGATTACCGTGCGCCAGATGGTGCGCGCCGGCCTGCTGCTGGACATCGTGGCCGTGGTGGTCGCCGTAATGGCTGTCGCGCTCCTGGGATCGCGTCTTCTCTAAACGGATCGATCGCCAGCGTCTGTCATCTCGACGGCGCGCTCCCAACGAGCGATCGCATCATCGAGCGCTACGCGCTGCTCGTCGAGCTCCGCGCCTAACGCCTGCGCTCGAGTGATACCGTCGGGCGTCGTGTAAAGCTCGGGGTCCTCGAGTGCCGCCGTCAGCGCGGTCACGCGCTCCTCGAGCCGTGCCACGTCGGCTTCCGCCCGCTCGAGCTCTCGCTGTGCAGTGCGTCGTGCCGCACGATCGTCCCGTGATGCTCGCTCGGGCCGCCGCGTCTGCTGTCGTTCTCGCGTCCGGCGCAGCGACTCTTCCTCGGCAGCCGACACCGCAGCCGCGTGCGCACGCTCAGCGCTCGCCGTCTCCCACTCGGCAAACGTGCCCGCGTAGTCCGTGATGCGTTCACCGTGCAGCACCCACGTGCGAGTGGTGGTGGATCGCAGGAGCGCCCGATCGTGGCTCACGAGGATCACCGTGCCACCGTAGGATTCCAACGCATCCTCGAGCGCTTCGATCGACTCCACGTCGAGATGATTGGTCGGCTCATCGAGCAGAAGCAGGTTTGCGCGCGCGAGCACGATCATCGCTAGCGCAACTCGTGCGCGCTCGCCACCGGACAGCGTGCCGGCGCTGCGACGCACCTCGTCGCCCGAGAATCCGAAGCGGCCAAGATGACCTTGAATCGCGCCGCGCTCCCACGTCGGGCGCAGATCCTGGATGATCTCGTATAGCGTGCGGTCCGTCGGAACCTGCGACATGTCCTGTCGATAGTGAGCGACGGCGATCGATTCACCCAAGCGGAGCGCACCTCGCGCGATCTCGTGCTCGCCAACGATCGCACGAAGCAACGTGGACTTGCCCGCCCCGTTCGGTCCCACGAAGCCGATCACGTCCCCACGTGCGACGCTTTCATTGAATCCCTCGATGAGTCTTCGGTCCGCCGTGCGGAGCTCCGCTCGATCGGCGACCAGCACCTGGTCGCCTCCACGTGCGCCCGTATCGAGTCGCAACGCCATCACGGATTCCGCGTCCGGCGGTGGCGACAGGCGTGGCAACCGCGCCAGTCGGGTGCGACGGCCCTTCGCCTGAGCGCTGTTCTGGCCGGCAATGTTCCGCCGAATGTAGTCCTCCTCCTTTTCGATGAACCGACGCTGCTGATCGAACGAGCGCTTCTGCGTCAGCCGGCGTTCCTCTCGTTGTCGCACGAAATCGGCGAAGCCACCGGTGTAAGGCGTCGCGGTCCCGGCCTCGAAATGCAGCACGTGATCCGCGACGCTGTCCAGGAACGCTCGATCATGGCTGATCAGCAGGACCGTCTGACCGAACGTCGTGAGGTAGCGCTCGAGCCACTCGGAGGTGTCGAGGTCCAGATGATTGGTCGGCTCGTCGAGCAGCAGAACGTCCGCCGGCGCCACAAGCTGCCTGGCGAGCCCGACGCGCCCACGCTCCCCTCCCGATAGGCGCTCGAGCGACCGCGTCCGCGCTTCATCCGGGTCGAAGCCGAGTCCGTGCAGCACGGCGTCCACGCGCGGTGCATAGGTGTACCCGCCGTCGCGCGAGAATCGCTCGAGGTCCCGGTCGTATTGCGCGAGCTGCTGAGACGTCGCGCGCTCACCGAGCTCGGCGAGTCGGGCAACCTGCTTGGCGAGTGACGCTTCGAGCTTCAGCAGCTCCGCGAAACCACCGGCGGCCGCTTCCCAGACGGTGGTCGCATCGCCGAAGTCGCGGTGCTGCTCCAAATGCGCGATACGCAGCCCCGAGGCCCGAGCGACCGTCCCGCGCGTCGGCTCCAGCTCGCCGAGGATCAGTTTGAGCAGCGTGGTCTTGCCGGTGCCGTTCCGTCCAATGATTCCCCACCGCTCGCCCCGGGCAACCGTGAACGAGACGTCCTGGAACACCGTCGTGGCGCCGAACTCGACCGCCACGCCTGCGGCCGTGAGCTGCGTCATGCGACCGCGTTACCGCCCCGTCCACGCTCGCCATTCAGCTTCGGCGAGACCGACGGTCAGCTGGTTGCCGTGCCTCACGAGTGGCATGCGGAGCAACAGCGGCTCCTCGGTCAACGTCTCGAGCCAG
>DATEZK010000283.1:0-2756 GCA_035255665.1 Candidatus Limnocylindria bacterium | reverse complement strand
ACGGCCGCAAGCTCTTCGACCGGCGCTTCTTGCATCGCCCGCACGGAGCCGAACTTTCGGAGTAGGGCCCGTTTGCGCGCAGGACCAACACCGGCGATGTCGTCGAGGATCGAGCGCACGGCTCGACGTGACCGGACCTTCTGGTGATACGTGACAGCGAAGCGATGCGCCTCATCGCGGATGCGCTGGACGAGGTACAGGCCCTGCGCGGTGCGGGGCAGGACGATCGGATCCGGCCGGTTCGGCACGAACAGCTCTTCGCGCTCCTTCGCGAGCGCCGCGATCGGGATCTGGAGGCGGCCGGCGTCCGCGAGCGCCGACAGACCCGCCGACAGCTGCCCTTTCCCGCCGTCAAGGATCACGAGATCAGGGAGCGGCCACGACGACTGCGCCTCCGGCGACGCCGACCGCGCGAAGCGGCGGCGCAGCGTGTCGCGCATGTTGCTGAAATCGTCGTTGCGGTCCGAGATGCGCGCGCGGAAGCGGCGGTACTGCGACTTCGCCGGGCGCCCGTCCTCGAACACGATCATCGAGCTCACCACGCTGGTGCCCTGCACGTGGCTCACGTCGTAGCACTCGATCCGCTTCGGCGGTCCTTCGAGGCCGAGAGCCTCCTGCAGCTCGCGAAGCGCGACCTCGGTCTTGCCGCGGTCCGCGAGCCACCGCACGCGTTCCTGCTCCAGCGCATCTTTCGCGTTGCGCTCGGCCAGCTCGGCGAGGTGCCGCTTCTTGCCGCGCTGCGGCACGTGCAGACGCGCCGGTCCGCCGCGGCGCTCGGTGAGAAAGGCTTCGAGCGACTCGGCCTCGGGCAGCGTGGCCGGCGTCACGATCTCGGGTGGCAGCATCGTGGCCGCGCTGTAGTGCTGCCGCAGGAACGAGGCGATCACCTCGGCCGCTGGCGCGCCTTCGGCGCCCTCGAGGGCGAAGTGATCGCGTCCGACGATCGTCCCATCCCGCACGCGGAAGAGCTGCACGACCGAGTCGCCTTCCGCTGTTGCGGCGGCGAGCACGTCGAAGTCGTCGCCCTTGTAGGCGTGGACCTCCTGCCGATCCAGGGTCCGATCGATCGCGACCAGGCGATCGCGCAGGGCGGCCGCGCGCTCGAACTCGAGCGTCTCCGCCGCGGACTCCATCTCTTTGCGCGTCGCGCGCGCGAGCGTTTCGTAGCGTCCCTCCAGGAAGAGGACGCTCTTATCGATCGTCGCCCGGTACTCGTCCTTCGTCGTGTTGCCGACGCACGGCGCGGTGCACCGCTTCAGGTGGAAGAGCAGGCACGGTCGACCGCCGGGAAGCGCGCTCGGCGGCACAGTGCGACCCTTGCCTTCGTCGCCGGCGAGGATCGTCAGCTTGCACGTGCGGTACGGGAACAGTTTCTGGAGAAGATCGAGCGACTGGTCCACGGACTTCGCGTTCGCGAAAGGACCGAAGTAGCGCGCGGTGCGATCGCCGAGCGAACGCGTACGCAGGATCCGCGGGAAATCCTCGCCGAGCGTGATCTTCACGTAGGGATAGGACTTGTCGTCTTTGAGGCGGATGTTGTACCGAGGCTTGTGCTGCTTGATGAGGTTCGCCTCGAGGAGGTACGCCTCGGAGATCGACCCGGTGACGGCGAACTCGACCCGGTCCGAACGCTCGACCATCCGGATGTGGCGCACGTCGAGGCTCGGGCCGAAGTACGCCCTGACGCGGTCCCGCAGGACGTCGGCCTTGCCGACATAGAGGACACGGCCGCGGGAGTCTTTGAACAGGTAGACGCCCGGCGCGTCCGGAAACGACGCGACCTGGGCCTCGAGGCTCTCGCGGCGCTCGGCCTTGTTCATGCCGGGGACTCCAAGGGCTATCCTTTCACGCGGCGGAGGGAACTTTGCGCGAAGCGAAAGACACCAGCGCGGCCCCGAAGCGCGCCCGGCGATCGGTCCAGTCGGTCGATCGGGCGCTCGACCTGCTCGAGGCGCTCGCGGCGGCCGAGGGCGAGGTCTCGATCACCGCGCTCGCGGCGCGCACCAGCCTCCATGTTTCCACTGTCCATCGTCTCCTATCCACGCTCCTACGTCGCGGCTATGTTCGCCAGAACCCGGATACGAGCCGGTACTACGCGGGCGCGAAGCTCGCGACGCTGTCGGAGGGCCGCTCGCGTTTCGGTGAGATCCGGCTCCGCGCTCGTCCGGTCCTTCGAGCGATCACCGAGGCGACGCGTGAGACGGCCAACCTCGTCGTGCTCGACGACCTCGCCGCCGTCTACATCGAGACGATCCCAAGTCCACAGGTGGTGCGCCTCTTCACCCAGGTCGGCAATCGCGTGCCGCTGCACGCGACCGGCGCCGGCAAGGCGCTGCTCGCCGCACTCCCGGCCGCGCGCCGCGACGGCGTCCTCGACCGGCTCGAGCTCCGACCCTATACGCCACACACCATCGTCGATCCCGCGGCACTCCGGCGCGCGCTCGAGGAGATCCGCGAGCGTGGCTACGCGATCGACGACGAGGAATACGACGACGGCGTCCGCTGCGTCGCGGTACCGGTCATGGGCGGGCCCAACGAGCTCATCGGAGCGATCTCGATCTCGGCGCCGGCGAACCGCTTGACGCGCCAGCGCGGCACCGAGCTCGTGCCGTTGCTCCGGCGCTCCGCTTCGGAGCTCGCCGCCGCCCTGCGCGAGAAGACCGAGCCATCGGCGTGACCGTGCGCGCGGGACTGCGCGGAGCGGCGCTCATCTCCGCGCTCACCGAGCTCCTCGGGAAAGACAAGGTCCTCGGCAC
>DATEZK010000282.1:0-4450 GCA_035255665.1 Candidatus Limnocylindria bacterium | reverse complement strand
AGCTTCTGGATCGGGATCATGATGGTGCTGATCACCCTGACGCTCTGGGGTTGGGCGCCCCCGGTGGTCTTCACTCCACTTTTCGAAGATCCGGTCGCGAATCTGGCTGGGCTCATCCTGCCGGCGATCGCCGTGGGCTATCGGTATTCCGCCGTGTCGATGCGCATGACGCGCTCCACGGTGCTCGAGGTCCTGCGCGAGGACTACGTGCGCACCGCGCGCGCGAAGGGTCTCCGCGAGACGCTCGTCGTCGTCCGGCATGCGCTGCGGAACGCCCTCTTGCCGGTCGTCACCGTGGTGAGCCTCGAGTTCGCGTTCCTCATCGGCGGCCTCGTCGTGACCGAGCAGGTCTTCAATCTCAACGGGATCGGCAAGCTGCTGGTGGACGCTGTCACCCACCGCGACTACACGCTGGTGCAGGCTCTCGTGCTGCTTCTCGCCGCCGTCTTCGTGATCGTCAACTTCATCGTCGACATGGTGTACGTCGTGCTCGATCCCCGGATCCGGTACTCATGACCGGCACCAGCCGAACGCTGGACAGCGCCCGCGATGCCGACGCGGTCGCCAAACGGCGCTACCTGGAGTCCAGCGGACGTCGCCGCTTCGCGCGCTTCTGGGGCGATTTCGTCCGCCGTCGGCCGCTCGGCACCTTCGGCGCGGTGCTCATCGTCGTGATGCTGCTCGCGGCCGCGTTCGCGGACATCGTTGCGCCCTACGACCCGACCGCGATCGACTTCGCAGACCTGCTGTTGCCGCCGTCTCCCGAGCACCTCCTCGGCACCGACAACTTCGGTCGAGACGTCTTCTCGCGCGTGGTCTTCGGCTCCCGCACTGCGCTCGTCGTCGGCTTCACCGCGTCGCTGGTGGGGTGCACGCTCGGGCTCGTCCTCGGCGTGGTCGGCGCGTACGTCGGCGGCCGCGCCGATCAGATCATCCAGCGGCTGATGGACGTGCTCCTGTCCTTCCCCCTCATCGTCATCGCGATCGCCGTCGTCGCGGCGCTCGGCACGGGCGAGGACAAGATCGCGAACGTCATCGCGGCGATCACCGTGCCGATCGTTCCTCGCGTCGCGCGCGTGGTGCGCTCGAGCGCGCTGAGCGTCGTGCAGATGCCGTACATCGAGGCGACGCGCTCGGTCGGCGCGGGAGCGGTCCGCATCATGTTCAAGCACGTGGCGCCGAACGTCTTCGCTCCGTACCTGATCATGCTGACGGCGTTCCTGGGGCAGGCCATCCTCCTTGAGGCATCCCTGTCGTTCCTCGGCCTCGGTGTGTTCGAGCCGACGCCGTCCTGGGGACTCATGCTCCGCGGCGCGGGGATGCAGTTCCTCGAACGGGCGCCGTGGCTCGCCATCGCGCCTGGCGTCGCGATCAGCATGGCGGTCTTCGGCTTCAACCTCTTCGGCGACTCGCTGCGCGACGCGCTCGATCCACGTCTACGCACCGGGTGAGGACCGCGCTCGGCTGGACCATCGCGACCGCCGTGGGCTTCGCCCTCGTCGGCCTGATCCCCTGCAATCGCGAAAGACAAGAATTGCTCTTCTTCGGGGCGGTCGGCTCGCTACCGCAGGCACTGTTCCTCTTCCTACGGGCACGCCCGGGCAGCGCGCTGGCGTGGCCTGTCGTCACCGGGGTCGCGGTCCCGCTCGGCTACTACTTCGCGTTGGTCACGATCGTGGTTGGATCTCAAGCCATTGACGTTCCAGAAATACTTCCCTGGCTGATCGCCGGCTGTGTTGTCGCGGGCATCACTGTCGGCCTCATGCAATCGCCGGTCGTGCTCAGCCTGGCTTTTCGTCCCCGTGCCGCACTCCGGTGGGTGGTGGCGTCAGCTCTTGGCGGCCCCGCGGCGGGCGCGTTCCTGCTGACGATGATTGGTCTTCTCGTGATCTGGCCCGACGGGAGAATCTCGTTTGGAGACTCCAGCTCGCTCCCGACGGTCCCGACGGTCCCAACGATCCCGCCCACGGTCGACTGGGGCTGCGATCCCGGCGCGCGTCCGCTGTTGGGTCTTCTGCTCGGCGCTATCTATGGGGCGATCACCGGCGCGGTTCTCGAGCGCTGCCTTCGCGATACTGCAAGCACGTGACACTCAGAGCCAGCGACGTCATCCGCCTCCACATGGGGCACTTCATCGCGCCTGGGCATTTGCCGTTCGCGGGCGCGGCGGTCGTTGTCGACGCGTTCCTGATCCGGCACCCCAGCGGAGCGGTGCTGCTCGACACCGGGCTGGGCGTCGGCTTCGCTGAGGTCGACGCGATGTACAAGCCCGTGCGCGTTCCGTTCGATGAGGTGCTGAAGGGTGCCGGTGTCTCCGTTGGTGACATCCGCGCGGTCGCGAACTGCCACATGCACTTCGACCATTCCGGCAACAACTTCCGGTTTCCTCGCGTGCCGATCCTCGTCCAGAAGGTCGAACGCGAAGCGGTCGCGGTTCCGAACTACACGCTACCCGGACCCGTCGCCGAGTTCGAGGGTGCTCGGTTCGAGCTACTCGAGGGCGAGGCCGACATCGCGCCCGGCGTGCGGATCGTGCCGACACCCGGCCACGTGCCGGGTCATCAGTCGTTCGTCATCGACACGCAGGAGGGCCGGATCGTCATCGCCGGCCAGGCGTATCAGGACGCCGCGATGTACGCGCGTGATCTGTACGCCTGGCGACTCGATCGCGAGGGACGCCCGCATCCCGAGTACGCGCCATGGGTCGCCCGCTTACAGGAGTTCGACCCGTGGCGCGTCACGTTCGCGCACGACCTCGCGATCTGGCAGCGCGAGGCTTAGACCAGCGCGAGGCTTAGACCAGCGCTACGCCCTGCGGCCGAGCCCGCGGATCTGCGTCAGCGCGAGGAAGCCGAACACGGCCGCCATCGCTACGCCGACCATGACGAAGGCGCTGCCGACGCTGAGCACGTCACCCGACCGGTCGGTCCCGAAGACGACGCCGCCGATACCGGCGGTCGCGATCGTCGTCGAGTAGTACGCGAGCGCGAGTCCCATGATGGTCAGACCGATGAACGCGAAGGCCTTGGGCCACGTGGGGTTCTTATTCATACAGGGCATTCAATTTCGGGCGCTCCTCTGCGTCAAGACCCCAAAGGTAACCCGCAACGGAATCGAATCTCGAGCGTTGATGCGGCGTCGGGACGCCGCAGTCGCCCTGAGACCATCGTGCTACGGTCGGGCAAATGGGATTCATCGGAGCGCTGGTGGGCCTCGTCCCCGTCGTGCTCCTCGCAGCCGGCCTGACCGCGCTCGGCGTTCGGCTCAGGCGGCGCGCGATGGACCGCGGGCAGTATCCCTACCGTGACTTGCCGTGGTATCTGGGTGGCGTGCCGGATATCGAGTTGGACGCGCCGCACGACCAGCCCGTGAGGCGCCGTCGCTCGAAGCGCTAGGCCGACCGGGTCACTCGCCCTTCCACACGGGCTTCCGTTTCTCCATGAACGCCTGCACGCCCTCGCGGAAGTCGCGGCTCATGTAGCAGAGCAGGATGAGGTCGGCGCTCTCCTCCGGAAGCATGCGGTCGCGGATCCGCCGCAGCGCCTCTTTCGTTGCCTGCAGCGTGAGCGGGGCGTGTGATGCGATCTGCCGCGCGAGCTCTTCGACGCGCGGAACGAGCGCGTCCTCGTCCTTCGTCACCTCGTTGTAGAGACCGATGCGCAGCGCCTCATCCGCTTCGACGAGGCGCGCGGTGAACACGATCTCTTTGACCCGCGCGACCCCGACGAGCGACGACAGGCGCACGAGGTTGGCCATCGAGAAGCAGTTGCCCAGAGTGCGCGCGACGGGAACGCCGAAGCGCGCGGACGGCGCGGCGATGCGCAGATCGCAGGCCGCGGCGATCGCGGCGCCACCGCCGACGACCGCGCCGCGCAAAGCCGCGATCGTTGGAACACGTACGCGCTCCAGCGCGCTCAGCCATGCGTCCATGCGTTCCTCGTACTCGAGCGCGTCCTCGTTGCGAGTGAATCCGCTGAACTGGGAAATATCGGTCCCCGCGACGAACGCGCCACCCGCGCCGGTGAGGACCAGCGCGCGCACGCTGCGGTCCGCGTCCACCTCGCCGGCGACCTCGGCCATGCGCGCGTACATCGCGAAGGTCATCGCGTTGCGTGCATCCGGCCGGTTGAACGTGAGCCACACGACGTCGCCTCGACGCTCGACGAGCACTTCGTTCATGCGGCGGCCACCGTGCCGCGCGCGACAAAAGCGCGCACCTCGTCCTCCGAATGCCCGATCTCGCGCAGCACTTCGGCCGAGTGCTCGCCCAGGAGCGGACCAGCGCGCTCAAGGCGCGCCGGCGATGAGCGCAGACGCAATGGCGTTCCCAGCGCGCGAACCGTCCCGAGTCGAGGGTGCGGCAGGTCGACGAAGAAGCCGCGTTCGCGCAGGTGCGGGTCGGCGAAGACCTGACCGTAGTCCTGGATCTCGCCGCACGGGACGCCCGCCT
>DATEZK010000281.1:0-3764 GCA_035255665.1 Candidatus Limnocylindria bacterium | reverse complement strand
AGCACATCCTCGAGATCTCGTGGATCGGCGGCATCCGTGAGTCGCTGCGTGGGCTCTATCGCTCGCTGCGTGGCGAGGAGCGCTACGCGGCGACGCAGTTCGAGGCCGCGGACGCACGACGAGCCTTCCCGTGCTTCGACGAGCCCGAGTTCAAAGCGCGCTTCGCGGTCGAACTGATCCACCCGGCGGGGAACGCCGCGATCGCGAACATGCCCATTACATCCCCAGAACCGCTCGACGAGCGTCGCACGCGGACCATCTTCCGCGAGACACCGAAGATCTCCACTTACCTCGTCGCGTTCACCGTCGGGCCGTACGAGTTCACGGACGTCGTGACGACGCCGTCGGGGATCCCGGTCCGGGTCTGCCTCCCACCGGGCCTTGTGGCGCAGGCCACCTACGCACGCGACGCGCACGTGCGCTCCGTTGAGTGGCTTCAGTCGTACACCGCGATCCCATACCCGTACTACAAGGTGGACGCGATCGGCATCCCCGACTTCGAGGCCGGAGCGATGGAGAACCCCGGCGCGATCACCTACCGCATCCGGCTTCTCGCGGCGGACGAGCGCAACGCGTCGATCCAGACCCTCAAGGGCGTGTTCAGCACCGCGGCGCACGAACTCACGCACATGTGGTGGGGAGACCTCGTCACGATGCGGTGGTGGACGGATCTCTGGCTCAACGAGTCGTTCGCGTCGTTCGTCGGCGAGAAGGCAACGGCCGCGCTGAACCCGGAGTGGCGTTACTGGCGCGACTTCGTCGCGGACAACACGAGCGCCTTCAGCCTCGATGCGCTCGCGTCGACGCACCCGATCTCGGTCGAAGCGAAGAGCGCCGAGGAAGCATCCCAGCGGTTCGATGCGATCTCGTACACCAAGGGCGCCGCGGTCCTCCGCATGATCGAGGGCTATCTCGGCGAGGACGCGTTCCGCGAGGGAGTCCGCATCTATCTGAAGCGGCACGCGGAGGCGAACGCGTCGGCGGACGACTTCTGGCGCGCGCTCGATGAGTCGTCGGGCCAGGATGTGACCTCCATCGCGAACGCGTGGATCAAGGAGCCGGGCCATCCGCTGGTGGACATCCGTGCGCGCGAGGCCGACGGCGGGCTCGAGCTCGAGCTGTCGCAAGCGCGCTACTTCTCCGACACGGACGCGGCGTCGACGGCGCAGCGCTGGCCCGTGCCCCTCGTGATCAAGTACGGCACGGAAGAGGGCGTCCGCGAGCATCGCTCCGTTCTGAGCGCGGCCCGCGCCACCGTCAACCTTCCGGGTGCGCGCTGGTTCTTCCCGAACGGCGGCGGGCGCGGCTTCTATCGCTTCCGGTTCGCGAGCGCGTTCGAGGGTGACCGCCTCGACGCGGGCATCGCGCATCTGGCGGCCGAAGAGCGGCTCGCGCTCATCGACAACCTGTGGGCGATCGCGCGTCATGGCAAGGCGACGCTCGCGATGTTCCTCGCGCGCCTCGAGACGCTGCGCGGAGAGGAGGACCGCGCGGTCCTCGCCGCGATCGGTGACTCGCTGTCGTGGCTCGGGAACTACGCTGTGCGCGACGCGACTGAGCGACCCTTCGCGCGCCTTGTCGACGAGCTCTACCGTCCGATCCTCGAGACCGCCGGCTGGACGGCGCGCGACGGGGACGACACCGACGTGCGCGAGAAGCGCACGCGGGCGATCGCGATGCTCGGCTTCCACGCTCGCGCGAGAGACGTTCGCGACGAAGCGCAGCGCCGCGTGCGCGATCATCTCGAGGGCCGCGAGCGCCTCAACCCCGACGTCGCCGGGACGGTCGTCGCGGTGGCCGCGACGGTCGGCGACAACGCGCTGTGGGATCGCTACATCGCGCGCATGCAGCAGGCTCAGGCGTCCGACGCGCAGGAGGAGGCGCGCTTCCGCCAGGGGCTCATCTTCTTCGAGGACCCCGAGCTCGCGGAGCGCACCGCCGAGGCCATCTTCTCGCCGCTCATCCGCGGCCAGGACCGCGGTCTCATGCTCATCCCGATGATGCAGTCGCGCCGCACGCGTCTCGCGGCCTGGAAGGCCGTGATGAAGCACTGGGACAGCGACATCGCAGCCACGGACCTGGCGCCGCTGCTGAAGCAGGGCTACGTGACCGCGGTGAGCCAGCTCACGCAGCGTGGCCTCGCGGAGGACGCGGCGGCGTTCCTGGAGGCCAAGCGCACGCCGGACATCCAGGAGACCGTGGCGCAGAGCCTGGAGCGGCTCCGGATCAACACCGCGGCCGCGGAGCGCCTGGCGGACGAGCTCGAAGACGCGCTGCGGGTGCCGACCGCGCGCTAGGCAGACGCCGCCGGCGGCACGCGGATCACCGGGCTGGCCAGCGCCGCGATCGTCGTGGCGATCATCACCGCGGCCAGGACCAGGATCGTGGCGTTCGGGCCCCAGGACTGCAGCAGCGCGCCGACCACGAGAGACGCGAGCGGCACGGAGCCGAGCGTCACCTGGTAGATGGCTCCGTTCACGCGCCCCTGCAGGTGGTCCGGGATCGCCGCTAGCTGACGTGCCCCGATGACGGCGCCGCCCGTCGCGTCGATGAAGAACATGGCACCGAGCACCACACCGAGCGCGAGCGCGTTCGGCATGAAGATGAGGAGTGGGGTCAGCACCGCCTTGACGCCCAGCAGCAGGAGCACGACAGCGCGGAACGAAAGACGCCGACCCAGCTCCGCGGCGGCAGCGGACCCCGCAAGTCCCCCGACACCGATGCACGCGAGCATCACGCCGATCTCCTGGGGAGTCGAACCGAGGTCGCGTGCGGCGACGATGAGCGCGAGGTAGAGCGAGTTCACGACGATGTTGTTGCCCGCCCACAGGAGCATCACCGTGCGGAGGAAACGGTTGCCCCACAGCCAGGTCATGCCCTCGCGTATGGATCCACCGCGCGGCGTCGTCCCCGTCGGCTCTTGCATCGGCGTTCGGATCAGCGCGACGCTCACGAACGAGATCAGATAGGTGGCGCAGTCCACGATGAACGGGACGGCGCGTCCGATCGCGTAGAGAAGTCCGCCGGCGGTCTGGCCGCCGATGATCCCCACGTAGGCTCGCGCGGCGTTCTGAGCGAGTGCGGCGGGAAGCTGCGGGCGCGGCACCAGACGCGGGACCGCGGCGAGCTCCGCGACTTGGAAGAAGGTCGCGCAACAGCCGGCGATCGCGGCGACGATGAGGACGTGCGCGAGCGTCGGCGCGCCGATGATGATCGCGAGCGCCAGGCTGCCGATCGCGAGCAGTCGGCCGCCCTCGGTGAAGAGCATCACCCTCCGACGGTCGTAGCGATCGACCACGGCGCCCGCGGGGAGATACAGCACGAGGAGCGGCAACGTCGCCATGAAACGTACGAGACCGGCGTCGAACGGCGCGCCGGTCAGATCGAGGACGAGAAGTGGGAGCGCGACCGCGGAGATCCACGAGCCAAGCGTCGAGACGAGTTGACCAGACCAGAGGAGTTGGAAATCGCGGTTGCGACGGAGAGGCGGTGGGTCGCTCAGCCTCCGATGAAGCTCATCTCGATCTTCTTGAGGCCGACGGTCTCCTCGGAGCGCAGCTCGGAGTACCGGTCGTCGCGCGCGGTCCAGATCGAGGAGATCGACTCGGCGATCTGCGCGTCGGTCGCGTCGCTCCGTACGAGCGCGCGGAGGTCATGGCCCTGGGTCGCGAAGAGGCAGGTGAAGAGCGATCCGTCGGCAGAGAGCCGCGCGCGCGTGCAGTCCGCGCAGAACGCCTGCGTCACCGACGCGATCACACCGATCT
>DATEZK010000280.1:0-2933 GCA_035255665.1 Candidatus Limnocylindria bacterium | reverse complement strand
GAAGACAAACGCTTCGACCCCAGCGTCGACGCCCGCAGCGGTTTCCGTACCCGTTCGATGCTCGTCGCGCCGATCGATGCGCGCGACCGGCGCCGGCTCGGAGTGCTGCAGGCCGTGAACGACCGCGAGGGTGCCTTCCAGGAGGACGACGAGCGCCTCATCGAGGCCCTCGCGGGGTCCGCCGGCGTGGCCCTCGAATACGTGCAGCTCTCGGAGGAGCTCGCCGCCGAGCGCCTGCGCGTCGTCAAGGTCGTGGAGGAGGAGCGTCACCGCCTCGCGCGCGAGCTCCATGACGGCGTGGCGCAGACGCTCGCGAACGCCGCGATCAGCATCGAGCTCGTCACGCGCCGCGCCAAGACGGATGTCGACGGCGCGCTCGTCGACCTCGTCGATCTGCGCGCACGCCTCATCGACCAGCAGAAGGGACTGCGCGACATCCTCTTTGCCCTCCGTCCGCTCGCGCTCGAGGACGGGGGCCTCCCGGCCGCCGTTGAGGCGCTCGCGAAACGCATCGACGGCGTCAACGGCTCGCATGTCGTGACGCGCCGCGTCGAGTCGCAGCGGCGACTCGCGCCGGAGGTCGAGGCCGGCGCGTTCACGGTCATCCGAGAAGCGGCGAACAACGCGATCAAGACCGGCCGCGCGGCAAACGTCGCGATCGACGTGTACGACGAGACCGGCGCCGTCGTCGCGATGGTCGAGGACGACGGACAGGGATTCGATGTCGCGACCGTTCTCCAGACCTATGCGAAGCGCGGGAGCCTTGGCCTGCTTCAGATGCGCGAATCCGCGCGCCTCATCGGCGCGCAGCTCTCACTCGACTCGAGTCCCGGTCAGGGCACGAAAGTGCGCCTCCGGATACCGTCGCAGTGAGCGAACGGCCCCCCGAGCGCCGGCGCTCTCTCGGTCGTCGCACCGACGACCGCGCCCTCGAAGCGCTCGCGATCCAGGACGCGTTCGTGGCCCTCGCCGACGGCATCATCCTGGCCGGTCCCGATGGCATCATCCTCAGCGCGAACCCCGCCGCGTTCCGCGTGCTCGGCGAGGAGAAGCTCGCGGGCCGACGTTTCGAGGAGCTGCTTCTCGTCACCGGCGCCGCGACCGTGCAGTCGACGGACGGTCACGACATACGACGCACCTGGTTCCCACGAGAGGACCGCATGGGTGTGCTGGAGATCGTGAGCACCTCGATCGGCGAACGCGGCGTCCTGCACACGGTCAGGGACGTCACTGCGCAGGCGGAGCTCCTGCGCCTCAAGGAGGACTTCCTGCTCCAGGTGGCGCATGAGCTGCGCACGCCCATCGCCGCGCTCTCGGCCACGCTTGACCTCCTCGTCGACGACGCGCTCCTCATGCCCCCGGCGCAGCTCGTGACGATGGTGTCGACCCTTCGGCGCAGCGCCCTGCGCCTCGAGCACCTTGTCGAGAACCTGCTCGACGCCGGCAGCATCGAGGCCGGGACATTCCAGGTCCGCGCCGTTCCCGCGAGCGTGCGGAGCTGCGTGCATGACGCGATGGACTTCACCCAGACGCTCCTCGACGCGAAGCACCAGAAGCTCGAGACCAGGCTGCGGCCGGACTCCGACCGCGTCCTGGCCGACCCGCGCCGCACCGCGCAGGTCCTCGCCAACCTCATCGCCAACGCCAGCCGTTACGCGCCCGAGGACACGACCGTGACGGTCGCGACCGAGGGCCGCGACGGTTTCGTCCAGGTCAGCGTCATAGACGAGGGTCCCGGCATCCCAGCTGACGAGCAGCCGCGGCTCTTCCAGCGGTTCTTCCGCTCGCGCGAGGTCCGGGACCAGGCCGGTGGCCTCGGGCTCGGACTCACGATCTGCCGGGCGATCGTCATCGCTCACGGAGGCGATATCCGCGTCGAGAGTGAAGTAGGACGCGGTACTTCGGTACACTTCACTCTTCCTAAAGCTCGACAGCTCGCAGAGGAGGCAGGCGCGTAGTGAAGCTCTTGGTCGTCGATGACGACCGCGACCTGGTGGAGCTACTTGATTACGCACTTCGCCGCGAGGGTTATGACGTCGTGAGGGCTTACGACGGCGAGTCCGCCGTCGACGCCGTTGGTCGCGAGCGTCCCGATCTCGTCGTTCTCGACATCAACCTGCCGAAGCTCACGGGCTTCGTCGTCCTCGAACGGATCCGCCATGTGGACGAGCACGTCTCGGTCCTGCTCCTGTCGGCCCGTCAGGACGAGAGCGACATCCTCCGCGGGCTGCAGCTCGGCGCGGACGACTACATCACCAAGCCGTTCCGGCCCAAGGAGCTCGTCGCGCGCGTGAAGGCGATCCTGCGGCGGTCGGTGCGCACGCGCGGACGGCCCGCGCCGGTCGTGTATCGCACCGGCGATCTCGTCCTTGATGAGGCGACGCACGAGGTGACGACCGCGGATGTGCCGGTGCATCTCTCACCCACCGAGTTCAAGCTGCTCCGCCACTTCATGGCGAACCCCGGTCGCGTCCTCACGCAGGAGGAGATCCTCGAAGGCGTGTGGGGATACGACGCGGATGTCGGCGGCGATCTCGTGAAGCTGAACGTGAGCCGCCTGCGCCGCAAGCTCACGCAGGACGGCAAGGCGCGCGACGTGATCCAGACCGTGCCGGGTGTCGGTTATCTCTTCCGCGGCGCCGACGGCGGCGTGCAACGCGAAGAGCAGCGACCGAAGCTAACGGGGACGACGTAAGGATCACCGCGCGCATTTAGCCCCAGCGACCCAGCAGACCTCTCCATAGTGGAAGGCTCGCAGCCACAGCCCCAACGAAGAGGGTCGCCAGAACTAGTGCGGCAAGGATCGCGAATCCGATGTCGACAGATGCGCGCACCGTCGGTTCAGCGAGCACCGCGCGGCTCGGAGCTTCGGGGTCGAAATAGACCGCTACGGTGTCGCCTACGCGCACCGTATCGAAGTCGGGATTGGGGGG